>RDYZ01000026.1 GCA_004293855.1 Oscillatoriales cyanobacterium
GTGTACCTGTTATCGTGCCAACGGTAAACGCAGGGTAGCCAAGTGCGGAGTGGATAACCGCTGAAAGCATCTAAGTGGGAAGCCCACCTCAAGATGAGTTCTCTGTTGGGGTCAACCCAGTAAGGTCACGGGAAGACTACCCGTTGATAGGCGTTAGGTGGAAGTGCAGTAATGTGCGAAGCCGAGGCGTACTAACAGACCGAGCGCTTGACCATACATACTACTTGTCTACAAACTAAATCTCTTCATCTCCTACCTTTCACATCTCTAACTTTTACTATGCAGTCTTGATGGCTCTTGACCATCGCATCTTTCCTGGTGCTTTTAGCGATGTGGTACCACTCCGATTCCATCCCGAACTCGGCTGTGAAACGCGTCTGCGGCAAAGATACTTGGGGGTCTCCCCCTGGGAAAATAGCTCAGTGCCAGGTCTACTATTTCATCCCTCGAAAGGGAGAGAGATTCACATTCGATTCTCTCTCCCTTTCTTACTGGTAATGACGTCATAAATAACCTATAAACTTGGTATGCAATTTTGAAGTATGTCGGTAAGCTATTAGTGTCTACCGTTGGCGTTACCTAAGTTATGACTGATAACCCTCCAGCGGCCTTTATGACCGAAAAAAGGGCTGAAGTCGTCACGCAACCAAAAAGAGTGCTCAGCCATATTGTAGGTAAGTCACTTTCTGGGTGCTTGACGTTCCAAGATTTACGATCGCCATCTACTAGTTGGCAACTGTATGTGCGTAGCGGTCAACTCGCGTATGCCACTAGTGCTACTCGTCGTCATGAACGTCTACAGTGCCTTGTGCGCGGCCACCAAGACCTGCTAGCTCAACAACCATTCCCTGATGATTCTTTTGAGTACTCAGACATTTGTACTTGGTGGCATAGCAACGGTTTGCCAATGGCGAAGTTACGTCAGCTTTTAATGAGGCTGTCGTTAGAAGCATTGGTGCAAATTTTAGCTTTACCGACAACTTGTGTCACTCTGAATAAATCGATGCGTCTCAATCCTGTATTAATTGAGACGCCTCTTGTGAATTTGCCAGCTCCCCTATTACAAATGGCATCCCAATGGCAGCAATGGGGAAATTTTCTATCATCACCCTATGATTTATTGGTACTAGACGAAACACAGCATCTAGTTTTTAATCAGATCTGGCAAGGGCGACCTTTGGTGTTTCGTGGTCAGCGCAACGTAAAATTGTCAATCTCTTCAGTTATGAAGGAATTGCGAAGTCAGCGTTCGGTCTATCAGATTTCAACTAGTCTGGGAGTTTCTGTCAATAATCTGGTTGCTTGGGCCATTCCTTACACTCATGAGGGTGTGTTGTCCTTTCTGCAAACACCTGTATCTGAGCATGATGCTGCTTTAAAGCATGATGTTGGTGAGCAACTGCCATCTTTGGAGAGCGAAGCAGAGTCTTCAAGTCGCCTCACGATCGCCTGTATTGATGACAGCAAAACGGTGCAAAAGCATGTTAAGGGCGTCCTTGAGATGTCAGGCTATGATGTTCTCGGGATTACTGAACCCACGCAGGCGTTGACCGCGCTGGTTCGACAACGACCTGCGGTGATTTTAATGGACGTCAATATGCCTGATATTGACGGCTACGAACTTTGCAGTATGCTGCGTCAGTCTCGACAGTTGCGTGATATTCCAATCGTGATGTTGACTGGGCGTGACGGTATTCTGGATCGCCTGCGGGCTAAAACCTTGGGTGTAGAGTACTACTTAACAAAGCCGTTTAACCCGGATCGATTGGTCGAATCCATCCAAAAAGCTGTTGAGGCTGCTGCCACGACCACGTGATCTAACTGGTATGCCCACACGCTTTCTATGCCGAGTATTTTCCTGTAGAAACGAGCCCGGTCATTATGGCCCAAGAAGATTACTTCAAGGTTCGAGTGTCTGGAGATGTTCGCATCGCCTTGCCGCTCAGCCATGTTCAAACGGTACTCAAAATTGAGCCCCAGTTGGTCTGTCCAATTCCAGGTCTTGATGTATCCCTACTTGGCGCCGTTAACCGCGAAGGGCAATTGATTTGGGTTATGGATTTAAGTCATGTTCTTGGGCTGGGATTTGTGTATTGCAGTCCCGGTCAACGGTTAGCGGCAGTGGTACTGAGTTCTGCAAACAATTCCTCTGGGCACCAAGGGTCATTAGCCTGTGTGGTTTCGGCTCTGGAGGGGGTGTTTACCCCGCTACACGTTCAAAAAATTGATAAGCGGCTCAAGCCGAGGTTGCGAGATCTATTGCAGCGAGTGGCTTATCACGATCGCCTTGGGATCGCAATTCTTGAGCCCGATCATTTGTTCGATCTTGTTCAAGATCGACAGCTTCAGGCAGCGACGGCCATTGCTGATACGGTTCAACGTTAGGGGAGGATTAGCGATGTCGCTTTATTGGCAGGGTATACGGACATGACTCAATCGATTTCAGACTCTACAACCGTTCAATTGGGGGCTGGTATGGGTGATGCGGAGGAGCAGTCACTCATATCCAAGGATGTCAGTGCGGCACCCATGGAGGAGGTTTTGCTGGGTAAGCTGCTTGAGGCTAGCAGCTATGAACGATCGGGGGATATCAGGCGGGCTGCTGCTATCTATCATGAAATTGTTGCGGCTGATGCCGGTGGAACCTGGGGGCAAAGTGCTCAAAAAGCCCTGGAGACGATCGAGGCTCAGGACAGTAACTCGGGTCCAAACGACCTGATCAGCACAGATACGACAGGGGAGTATTTGCCGCACAGTTATGACTCCGGCTCACCCTTAGGCCGTGATGAGGTCGGCAACGTTGTTGTTCCTGAGATCAAACCTCAGACCCATATATCCAATCCTGATCATCGTTCGGGTCGTC
Source organism: Oscillatoriales cyanobacterium (assembly GCA_004293855.1). Taxonomy (GTDB): domain Bacteria; phylum Cyanobacteriota; class Cyanobacteriia; order Cyanobacteriales; family Geitlerinemataceae; genus RDYZ01. The sequence goes on from RDYZ01000026.1 coordinate 2,864, forward strand.
GTGGTACTTCTTCACGCCGTTTATTGTCTGTACGTTGGACAATGCTGGGGGCGGCGGCCTTCCCGATCGCGACGGTTTTGATTGCGGCCCTATGGTGGTTGCCTCAACGCTTTGAACAACGCTGGACAGAGAGCGGTGCTACGGATCAGGCCACGCTGATCTCAAGTGCGGAGGTTAAATCGCTGCTCGAGAAACAGCGCCAAGTCAGTTTGCTGGTGGGCTTCCTTGCCTTATCAGTAACGTTATTGGTTAGCAGCAATGTGATGAGTTCCCTCAGTCGGCATTTGCATTTTTTGGCCCAGCAGATTGATCGTCGCTTGCAAGGGTCAACGATCGATGAGCCTGGATTAAACATCCTCGGTGCTTCAGAGAATGAGATCGGAACGTTGGCACGTGCAATCCAAAATCTCAGCCATTATTCAGCGCAGTGCGAGCAAAAACTAGCCGATGCTGAGTACAGCAAGCAAATTGATTTGGAGTCTGCAACACGGGAAACACAGCGATTACAGCAACAGGTCATTGAGCTACTTGTACAAATTGAGGAAGTCCGAAGTGGCAATTTAACAGCACGCGCCCCCATGATTGATGGCAAGGTGGGATCGATCGCCGATGCTTTTAACGCCACAATTGATTCCCTACGCTATATCGTCTCCCAAGTCGTAGAGGTAACGCAGTCCCTGACCGAGGGAGCGCGAAGCGGGGAAGCGTCCGTGCGGCAAGTGTCCGATTCGGCTCTCAAACAGTCTCAGACCCTGAAACATGCCCGTGAAGATGTGGCCGCGATGGTTGTATCGATTGAGCAAGTATCAGAATTAGCACAATCGTCAGCACAGGTTGCACGAACGGCGATCGAAGCGGCCCATGATGGGGATCTGGCCATGGATCGTACGGTTGTAAGTATGGAAAAAATTCGTACAGCCGTATCGAATACTTCCAAACGAGCCAAGCGTCTGGCTGAATCAGCTCAGGAAGTGTCGCAGATTCTGGCGATCGTTACGGGTATTTCTGAACAGGCCAACCTCTTAGCCTTTAATGCTTCGATCGAGGCCGCACGCGCCGGGGAGCAAGGCCAAGGATTTCGCCAGGTATCTGACGAAGTCCGTAATCTTGCCGCTCAAGTTAGTGAGGCCGCACAGGATATTGAACGTCTTGTGCAAAGTATTCAGGAAGAGACCGCAAGTGTTATTAATGTTCTGGAAGTTGGGACATCCGAGGTGGTCAATGGTACTCAACTGGTGCACCAAACCCAGAAAACCCTCTCCCATCTCACAACCTTGAGCCGAGAGATTGATACTGCACTACAACGGGTCGCCACCAATACCACGACGCAAGCGGAAACATCACAACAGGTAAACCAAACCATGAAGTCCGTGGCTGAAGTTTCCCTCGAAAATGCAGAAGCTGCACGTGAAGTGGTTGAAGTGTTGCAGCAACTTTTGCGTGAAGTTTCAACCCTTCAGGCTTCCGTTAATCGATTTCAGGTCTAGCCGATCGCTAGCAGTCCGGGCGTGTTTCAGTTTCTTTACAGTGAGACTGTTCTGGCATCGCTATAGTGTGACTGATTACGTTACAACCCTAATCCCTACTACTCCACAACTAGCACAACGATGAAAACGATTTTTGTTGTCGAAGATGGCAATACAGAGCAGGCCATGATTAAGGCACTCCTCTCCCAAGCGGGCTACGATGTCTTGCTCTCGAGCAGCGTTGATGAAGCCTGGAAGAAGCTTCAAGGAATGGCAACCCTACCGAATTTGATCGTTCTAGATATTGTGATGCCGGGTAAAAGTGGCCTGGAGTTATGTCGAATGATCCAGGAAGATTCTAAATTTCAGTCAATCCCGATTATTTTCTGTAGCTCAAAAAGTGAGGAGTTTGATCAATTCTGGGCGCTCAGACAGGGAGCCAAAGACTATGTGGTTAAACCCTATGCTCCTCAAGCACTACTAGATACGGTTGAAAAACATGCGGCCTGATTTCAGGATGCTACATCGCTTGTAGCCCAAACGGTTTCGATTTCTGATCGCTGAATACTTACGATCTTCTCTCTGTGCTGGCCTCAAGCCCCAAGAACCATGACCCAAACGACAGATACTTTGCTCGAAAAGCTCCTAGAAGCGAGCCGTTGTGAACAGACAAAGGATTTTGATCGTGCCCGTTTGCTCTACGAAGAAATTCTGAGTGTTGATGCTGCGGGGTTTCATGGTACGAGTGCGCGTAAAGCCTTGGAGGTGTTAGCGACCAAAGTTCACCCGACGATCGAAGCGGAGTCGGTGTTAATTTCTCAGCCTCCGGTGTCGGCGAATTTGATCCATGAGGGCCAACACTGGGCGGTGTATTACTGGAAGCGGTTGAAAAATGGCTGGCGTGATCTTGGATTTGCCAACAAGCTCACGTTGCTACTTGTGATCGGTTCAACGGTTCCGGTGGCGATCGCGACGGTGTTTTTGATTAGCCGAACTCAGGAACGGGTGCAAGAGGACTTTGTCAGCCAGTTGCAGTCCGATGTATCGGCTTGGAAGGATGACTATGTGGGGTGGACGGAGGATGATAGCGCCACGGAAGCGGAAAATTTAGCGCAGCTTGTTCAGTCGGTGGGGGTGAATTTGGATCAACCGACTCAAGTTCAGCGCAATCGTGCCTACCTGACGGCACTGGTCACCGAGGCATTATCTGCGGGTGACCGTAACCGGGCGGATGTAACCAAGAGCTTTCGGATTCTCACCGATGCCAAGGGTCGGACGGTCACCCAGGGTATTAAGATTCACCAGGCAGCTCAGGAAGGAACCTATCCACCCATACCTGCGCCCGATCGGGAGATTGATCCGGCAGAATTTCAACTACTGACCTCTAAATCTGGGATCGATCTGAGTAGTGCCGAAATTGTACGCGAGGTACTGGAAACGGGTGAGCCTCAGCGGGGAATTGAAATTTTACCAGGGGCAACGATGCAGCAATTGGGTTTGGCAGCGCAGGCGAGTATCCCGCCCCGTGGCTCGTTAGACCCAAGTTTACCGGCGGCTCCCAACAATACCTACGATTTGGATGACTATCAAGCAGGCTTATCCACGGTGGTTGTGTATCCAGTCAAACTGGGGAATCAGGTTGTAGGGACGGCGATCGTCGGAGTGTTGCACAATCGCCACCATGCGCTACTCGATGAATTTCAACAGCTTTACAACGCAAAATCGATTTCCGTGTTTGCGTATAACTGGCGTGTCAATACCAACATTGATATGGGGGATGGAACGCGGGCGATCGGTACGTTTGCCCCGAAGGTGGTATCCGATGCCATCCTCGAAAACGGACAAGATTCCGTCACGCAGTTTGAGAATATTAACGGTACGAATTACCAGGTCTTGTACCGTCCACTTTACAACCACAACAAACGCAATAATCCCAAAACCAAACCCGTGGGCATGGTTTCCGTTGCGAAGCCTCAGACGGAATTAGAAAAACTGGTGCGAGCCCAGCAACTACTTGGGTTGGCCGTGGGGGGTGGTGCGGCCCTGGTGGTCAGTACCTTGGCATTCTTTGTCGCTCGAGCCTTTGCTCGATCGATTGGGGAATTGGCCGAGTTTGCCCAGCAGGTTGGATCGGGTGAGCGGGGAGCGCGTTTACAGGCCACAGAGCGCCAAGATGAGATTGGAATTCTGGCTCAGGAATTGAACCAGATGGCGGTCAGTATTGAAGCCAACATTGATGCGGTGCGCCAACAGGAAGAGTTACGTCGGCAAGAGGCGGAACAGCAGCGGGCGGAAAAGGAACGACTCCAAAAAGGGGTGGTTAACCTGCTACTGGAGATTGAGGGAGCCCAGCGGGGGGATTTAACGGTCAATGCACCGGTCACAGATGGGGCCGTGGGATCGATCGCCGACGCCTTCAACACAACGATTCGACGCTTGCGGATGCTGGTGGGTCAGGTGCAAACGGTGGCACGACGGGTGGACGAGCTAGCGACGGGCAGTGCGCCCTCCATGCAGCGTGTGTCCCAGGAGGCCAGTGTGCAATCAGCGGAGATTGCTCAGAGTGTTGCAACGGTTAACCAAATTGGTGAGCTGATCCGTACGGTGGATAAATCCGCACAGCAGGCCGCTTTGGTGGCTCAGCGCGGGGCGAAGGCGGCTCTCGAGGGTGAGGAAGTGATGGATATGACCGTAACCAGTATCAAAAAGATCAGTAGCGCTGTGGCGGAAACGGCGAGTAAGGTGGATCGACTGACGGAATCGTTTAAGCAAATTCTGCAAATTCTGACGATTATTTCCGGGATTGCCGAACGAACCAACTTGCTGGCGTATAACGCCTCGATCGAAGCATCGCGGGCCGGTGAAAATGGCCAGGGTTTCCGGGTCGTGGCAGAAGAGGTGCGGCGCTTAGCAGGACGAGCAACCGAGGCAACCCGCAGTATTGAGCAGATTGTTGAAATTATTCAACAGGACACGGTGGAAGTGCAGCAGGCGATGGAAGTGGGTAAGGCGGAGGTGGCCGAAGGTACGGAGCTGGTGGCGCAAACGAAGCAAACGCTGAAAGGCTTGGCTGAAATTAGTCAAAGCATTAACGAGTATCTCCAAGCGATTTCCAGTAACACCAATAGTCAGTCGGAAGCGTCCGCCCAGGTGAACCAACTGATGGAGCAGGTGGAGACGATCGCCCAATCGACAGCGGAACGGGTGCAAGAAGTGGCGGAATCGCTGCAAGAGCTGGTCTTTACCGCTTCCACTTTGACCGAATCCGTCTCCCAATTCCGTTTGGAGAAATAACCCGTCTGGCTCGTTTGATCTGGGCCGTCCCGAGAGGGCTGTTCCCGACGGGGTCTAGATTTCTCGAGTTCCGATTGATGTTCCATCCAAAGAGTACCGAGATCGATCCATGACCAATACCCTTGATCCTGCTGTGCTTGAGGCGATCGCCCGTGAGGCGCAGCAATGTTTTCTTGAAGAAGATGCTCCGGAATATCTCGCGGTGTTGCGACAGGGGCTAGATCAGATTGAGTTGGGCGTCACGCCGGATTATAAGTCCCTTATGCGAGCGGCACACTCGGTGAAGGGTGGGGCCGGGATTGCCCAAATGCCGTCCTTGAGTGCCTTGGCACATTCGATCGAAGATTTACTCGAAGCGTGGAATGCGGGTCAAATTCAAGATATTGATTCTGCCTCAATTCTGATGCAGCAGGGCATTGAAGAGTTGGCGTACATGCTCGAAAGTGCCCGATCGAGCCATAGCGAATTCATTGAAGCCAATCCCAACTTGCTGGCAGCCTTGGCAGAGTTTCATACGGCACTGCAACAGAATCAAGCGCCTGCTTCGAGCCGTGATGAGCCGCCCGAATTGTCGTCTGCTCGGGTGCAACTAGTCCTGTCTACCCTGAAATCCGACTTAGAAAGCTGTCTCCTCCGCTTCGAGGAGTTGCTGGCAACCAGCAACAATGCGATGGAAATTCGGGATGGGATGGCCATCTTGACCGACGAGGGAATTTTATTGGGTGAGGCGTTTGGTCAACCGTGGTTAGTGGATTTGCTCGAACCGATCGTGGAGTTAACCCACGAAACCCACAACGAAATCGACTTCCCAGCCCTGGCCCACAGTTTGGTGCAAAAGCTGCGGCAAAAACGGGATCATGTGGTTGAGCAGCTCGAGTCACAGCAAGCCGACAGGGAAAAAGTGGCTCAGGAAGAGGCCCAGATACGGAATGCGATCGAGCAGGATGCCAGTGTCACGATCGAAGCCCAAGAACGACTCCAGTATTTACGCCTGCCGGTCGAACGCATTGAACGGATGGGCAGCCGGGTCGGGGAGTTGATCACAGCGCATGAACGCCTGACCATTCAACAGCAACAACTGCGTCAAGCGAGTCTCAACTTACGTCGCTTGGTGGAGCAAGTGAAACCGGTGCGGGATGCGGTGCAGACGCTCTACGATCGGGTTTCGACGGAAGAATCGCCAACGAACACGCGACCGATGCGGGTTAATCTACCGGCCAGTCCAACGACGATCGCCGACGGAGATCTCGAGATCCCCACCTCGGACGAAACGACGGAATTTGATGCGCTGGAACTGGATCGCTACACCGCGTTGCATAGCAGTTTGCAGACCTTTGAAGAACTCATCACCCAGGTTCAAGAAACGCGCTTCGATATTGATTTGGTCAGTCGCGAATTTGCCCAAAATCTTTCAGGCTTACGGGGTGATCTAGATCGTCTCTACGATGACATTACGAGTTCCCGGCTTGTTCCGTTCAAAGATTTTGCCCAACGGTTTGTGCCTCAGCTTAACCGGATTAACCAGCGTGTGGGTAAGCAATCAACGCTGCAAATTGGTGGCGAAGATGTGCCGATCGATAAGGTGTTGCTCGAACAATTACAAACACCCATCACCCACATTCTCAACAATGCCCTTGACCACGGGATCGAACTTCCCGGTGAACGGGTCGCCCTCGATAAGCCCGCCATGGCGACGATCATGATCGAGGCACAAATCGAGGGAAGTGAAGTGGCAATTTCCCTGAAGGATGACGGACGGGGGATTGATCTCCAGCAAATTTACCAAAAGGCGGTCGAGCGGGGTCTGTGTCCGGCCCACGTACCGATTTCGCAACTAGCACGCGAGCAAATCCTTAACTTTATTTGGCAACCCGGATTTTCCACCGCAGCACAGGTGAGCGATATCTCCGGGCGTGGGGTGGGCATGGATATCGTGCGGACCCAGGTGGCTCACCTCCGAGGAACGGTTGAGGTGGATACCCAGCCCGGTCAAGGGACAACCTTTACGATCCGTTTACCCCTGAGTTTGAGCTTGTTATCCCTGCTGCTCTGTCGGGTCGGTTTGCGAACGATCGCAATTCCCACCGATACGATTTTGGACATCACGCCCTACGATGATGCCGTCGGTTTGACGAACCTTCCAGGCTTCGGCAATAGCGCAACGGAGCGATCGATCACTTGGCGTGGTCGTGTTTTGCCGCTTTACCCGCTGTCGCAAATGCTGCCCTATAGCGATCAGTCTGCCGCATCGCGGTCTCCCCGTGTGGTTTTGGTCTTTAAGCGATCGGGCCCACCGATCGCGGTGACCATTGATGAAATCGTTGATGAACGTCAGCTCATTTTGCGACCCTTCGATCGTACGGTTCCAGTGCCGTCCTACATTGCCGGATGTACGATTTTGGGAACCGGGGAAGTGGTTCCGGTTGTTATGCCGCGCTTCTTGACCCCGAGCGCTCACAAGCATCGAGAAACCAAAGGGACGACCCTCTCGCAGGCCACACGAACGATTTTGATTGCGGAGGATTCAACCGGTGCGCGGCGATCGCTCGAACGCATTTTGGCTCATGCGGGGTTTACGACCATTCCCTGTCGTGATGGCCAGGAAGCGTTACTCAAACTCGAACAGCATAGTCGTGAAATTAATGCCATTGTCACGGATTTGGAAATGCCCAACGTCAATGGTTTTGAACTCCTGAGCAAAGTGCGATCGCATTCGCTCTGTCATAGTTTGCCCGTGGTGGTGTTGACCTCCCGAACGGGCGATCGCCATCGTCAAAAGGCTTTAAGTCTAGGAGCCAATGATTATCTGGGTAAGCCTGTCACACCTGTGGAGTTGCTCGGATGTTTAGACCGACTCGCACCGATCGAGGAGGCGCGATCGCCCTTGATGCCCACCGCTTAGGGGATCAATAACTGGGAAGACGATCATCCCTTTCCCGGTTCAGATCTGAGGAATGGAGAATAGGAGACTCGAACTCCTGACCTCTGCGGTGCGATCGCAGCGCTCTACCAACTGAGCTAATTCCCCAAGATTAGGGAAATCTTAGCATAAGGCTTCATTTTCTCCGATCCTGCGGCAGAATCCTGAGGGGCTGTTATCCAGATTCCGCGATCGTTGAAACTTGAGGCGCAGCCACGGATCGTTCCTCGCCCGCAAACACCCGCACCACGCGATCAAATTCTAGCTCTGCTAACTCGTCCACCGCCCAATTTGCCACCCGCAACAGCATGTGTTGCGGAAACGTGTTCGCCACACCCACCACTGGAATTCCGGCACGCTTGGCGGCCTCGATCCCTGCAAAACTATCTTCGATCGCTAAACATTCCGAGGGTTGAAGCTGTAACTCCGGTTCGGCTTGATTGAGTTGGGCGATCGCCTCCAGGTAGCCCGCTGGGTCGGGTTTACTGGTGGTGATCTCATCTCCGGCCACGATGACGGGGAACTGCTGGCGCAGTTGTGCCCGATCTAGCACGGTTTCAATTTCCAGCCGCATCGCCCCACTGACCAGAGCTAAACGTAGATTCGCAAGGCGTAGCTTGAGCAGAAAATCCGTTAATCCAGGGTAAAGAGGCAGGGGATCAAGCGACGCTAGAATCTCACGATAGGCCACGGCTTTACGTTGAAGCAAGCGATTCAAATCTGTTTCATCGAGGATGCGACCCCGCCGTGCAAACATTTCCGTTAGGCAGACACGATCACTGCGTCCAAGGGCGATCGCCTGAAACTCTCCCGCCTGAGGACGTAGATTTTCCTCTAATAACAGACGTTCCAGTAACTGCTCATGAATTGCCTCATCATTGATAATAATGCCATTGAAATCGAATAATACAGCTCGTAACATGGCGTGTTTACCCTCTCGATTCAAGGACAAATCTTGACTCAGTGATGACGATAGATAAATGGGGCATTCACGGACACAAACACGTCCGAATCTACCCAAACACGGTGGTGTTCGGTGTTGGGTTTTGGATCAATCCACGTTGGCAACGGAATTGATCCAAAACGGTGGTTAACTCAGGGGCTACACCGATCGCCCTACGCGATCGCCGGGACGGGGATGCTCAGGTGGGGATAGAGCGGAAAGCGAGTGCAGAGGTCGGCAACGCGACGGGTACAGGATTCGGCGATCGTGCTGTCTTCGGGATCGAGCAGGCGATCGGCGATGATGTCGGCAATTTCGACGAATTCTGCGGTATTCAGACCGCGCGTGGTCATGGCCGGCGAACCGAGACGTAGGCCACTGGTGACGAAGGGCGATTCGGGATCAAACGGCACGGTGTTTTTATTCGCCGTGATGTTAATGCCGCTGACGAGGGCGTCGGCTTGTTTACCCGTCATGCCAATCGATCGCAGATCCACCAGCATCACGTGATTGTCCGTACCGCCGGAAACAATCTTGAGGCCACGGGCTTGGAGCTGACCCGCCAGGGCTTGAGCATTGGCAATCACGCGACCGCTGTAAGCTTTGAAATCTGCGGTCAGCGCTTCCCCAAACGCCACGGCTTTACCAGCGATCACGTGCTCCAGTGGGCCACCTTGAGCGCCAGGGAAGACCGCTTTATCGATTTGTTTGCCCAGCTCGGGATCACGGGTGAGGATGAGACCACCACGGGGACCGCGCAGGGTTTTGTGGGTGGTGGTGGTGACCACATCGCAATGATCGATCGGGCTGGGGTGGTGTCCCGAAGCCACCAGACCCGCGATGTGGGCAATGTCGGCGAGTAGGTAAGCGCCGACTTCATCCGCGATCGCACGGAATTTGGCGAAGTCGATCACGCGCGAGTAGGCTGAGTAACCGCAGACAATCAGCTTGGGTTTATGCTCGATCGCCACCTTGCGAATTTCGTCATAGTCCAACTGCTCCGTCTCCGGGCTAACGCCGTAATGCACCGCGTTAAACCACTTACCCGAGACGTTCACCGGACAACCGTGGGAGAGGTGACCACCGTGGGAAAGGTCCAAGCCCAGGATCGTGTCACCCGGTTGCAAGAGCGCGAGGAAAACGGCAAAGTTTGCCTGAGCGCCGGAGTGGGGCTGGACATTGGCGTGAGCTGCGCCGAAGAGTTCCTTGGCACGATCGATCGCCAGTTGTTCGATCGAATCGATAAATTCACAACCGCCGTAATACCGCTTTTTCGGCAAACCTTCGGCGTATTTATTGGTCAACACCGAACCCTGAGCGGCCATCACGGCCGGTGAGGTAAAGTTTTCGCTGGCGATGAGTTCCAGGTGATCGCGCTGGCGCTGAAGTTCTTGACCGATCAGACTCGCAACCGCCGGGTCAGTTGTTGCCAGAAAGTCTAAATTTGTTTGGGTCATGGGGAATGGCTATGAAATCGCAGAGAGCAGAGCAAAGTTAAATCGAGAACTGGTGGTGATCTGTGGAGATCAGACGGTTGTGAACCAGGGTCGCCAGCACCGCAATCGGGAACCCGAATAACTCGAAACCATTATCATACCCCTGACCTCAACTGTCGCGATCGTGGATATCACGATCGCGCTCTGACGGGTGTGATGGCAACGGACCCAAACCGTTGAGCCATCTTAGTCATCCATTTGCCAGGGTTGCGTTAGGTTGCTTTCATCAAGGATGTGTTTGGGACGCAAAATCAGGATCACTTTACCGACGATCGGGCAATCCGTCGGTTCACTCTCAAACCACTGCACCGAGAGCCGCCCATCTTGCTCGATCGCAAAGTAGTTCGTCACGGTCCAGGCGCAATCGGCACGATCAATCACCACCAGCACCGTTTCGCGTTTCATATCAACGGTGTTCGGCAACTGATCCGTGGTGTCGCTGTAAGCCACGGGATCGATCGCGCTGATAATGCTGGCCCAACCGGGAATCGGCACGCCGCGCATCCCCGCCGGGAATTCCACAATCCGAAACGGCTCGATCGACTCCAGCTTGACCACAGCCTTGATCTGATCCGCTGAGAGCGGATTGGCTCCCGCGAACGGGATCAGGCGCGGCATTTCGTCCTCTTGATCCACACGATAAAACGGCAGGAGCGGCGCTTTCCGAGTCGCAACCACACTAAAATCCGTCAGCAGTTCTTCCAGTGCTTTGCGAGCGCTGTCGGAATGCACATACTTAAAGCCTTGGGCGATCGCCTTCGATCGATCCTGCAAATCTTTCTTGCGGCGAGCCTGTTGCCAGCATTGGTAGGCGATCGCATCGCCGGGATGTTTCGTAAACTCAGCGGGCATCGTTGAGCTGTAGGCCACCGTTTTCATCGCCCGCGCGAGCAGGTGACCGCCGTCCACATCAAGATTTTTCTCCGCTGCGAATTCCGCCGCCGCTGCCCGTTCGGTTTGGTTCAGCACACGCAGTTCGTAGAGCACATCGCTGTGGGGACCTTCGCAGTAGGCACGGGCGCGATCGGAAATGCCCACGGCGATCGCACTGTCGTAGACCTGAGCCGCGACGATCGTATAGTTCTGAACGCTGGCTTCGATGCCCGTCTCTTCAAAAATATCCTTCGGGTCACACTGCGCTTGGTGAAGCTGGCGGCAGAGTTTTCCCCAGTTAATCCAGTTGCCTTCCTTACGGCGAAGTTGTCCCAGAATGTCGCGGATTTCCGGTTCCGAAAGTTCGATCGTGGTGTTGGGATTCTTGCGATCGGGATCAAAGCTGGGCGCGTGGTCGGTCATTGTTCTATTGCGTTCTATTGCGAAGGTCGATCGGCGGCTATTACTGGATCAAGGGCGGATGTTCTACCGTAAGGTACAGGGTTGCGGCTCCCAGAATTCCCAGAACTCCATTGAAGCAGCATATTGACGCAGGATGAAGCCCAACCGTAACGTTGTGGGTAGTGCTTGCTTGCCGAACACTCTCCGGACGAAGGCTATCCCGTCAAACTCGTCACATACAATACTATGCTCACCAGCGACCCGCTATACATCCACCCCGAAGACTATTTGGCTGGAGAATTAGCTAGCCCCGTCAAACATGAGTATCGCGATGGGGAAGTGTTGGCGATGTCCGGTGGGACGCAGAATCACGCAACGATTATTCTCAATTTGGCGACGGCGCTGAAGCTGCATTTACGCGGATCGGGCTGTCGTCCGTTTGCGGAGAATATGAAGGTTCAGGTTCGGGTCGCGGACGCCTATTACTATCCAGATATTGCGGTGACGTGCGATGAGCGCGATCGCCAACCGGAGCAACATTTTATCGAACATCCGCGTTTGATTATTGAGGTGTTGTCGCCTTCTACGGCGAAGTTCGATCGCGATGTGAAGTTTGCGGACTATCGGACGTTGGAAAGTTTGGTGGAGTATGTCTTGGTTGCGAGCGATCGGCGTGAAGTGGAGGTGTTTCGGCGGCAGGAGTCGGGGCGCTGGACGCAGCAGGGCTATCGATCGGGCGAGGATGAGGGGGTGCGGCTGGAGTCGGTGGACTTTGCGATCGGGCTGCGGGAGGTGTACGAGGATACGCCGCTGTCTAGAGAATAGAGGCGTTGCTTTTGGCTGTACGAAACCTATGGCTGTGGTGAAGTGATTCGGTTGGAAAGTATCGGGATTGAGCTGGCGATCGAGACCCTGTACGAGTCCGTCGACGTGAGTTCGACGGGGTTGTCAGAGAGTAGAAGAAAGGCTGAGACTAGAGTTGAAGCATTCCAGTATCAGCCATGATGGAAATTGTATCTCGACT
>RDYZ01000145.1 GCA_004293855.1 Oscillatoriales cyanobacterium
GTAACGTTTTCGATTGTATTGCTACTGATCGTTGCGCCTAAAACTGGATTAGTTAGGCTGATACCGTCGATCGTTGTACCCGAACCACGAACATTTTTAATCGTGTTTTGGGTAATATTAACCGTCGAAACACCGGTCAAATTTATCGGAATCGCCGTCGCCTCCTCCGATAAATTGGCCTTGATCGTCATGTTTGTCGCAGCAACATTTGCCGTAATTGCCGATTGCGACTGCTTCGAGAAAATGTTGTTCTCGATCGCTAACTTATCAACGATCGCCGAGACATTAATACGACCCGTATTGCTGAACTTGAAACCATCAACCTTGGCATTGCTGGCTCCCGAAGCGATCGTCATCAATCCCGTTAGCTCAGACTCTGCCGTACGTGGCGCAACACCCGGAATCTTGGCCGAAGTGCCTAGCAATTGAACTTCCTTGTTGACATTGACGGCCTCGGCGTAGATACCCGCACCCACCTTGATCGCATTCTGACCCGTACCATCGCTGATATCGAGAACATCACCGATAATCGAATCCTTGACTGCATTTTCGACATTGCCATACACACGGATCGTCGATTCCGCACCGAGGTCAGTGGCGATCGTCACATCCAGATACTTCACGCTGTTCAGCGCCGTCGCACCGCCGTCAACACCAGCTTACCGCTCGTGTCCACCGTAATCGGGTTCTCCACCGTCGCGCCACCATCACTGATTGCGCCCGTGATCGAATAACTTTTCGCCGTCGTCGAAGTCACCTGACCGATGAACGACCCCGCCGCATCCGCCACCAGCAGCTCCGCACCAATTAACTTCGGCGCAGCACCCAGATCCGCCGCCGCACCATCATTAATCGTCACCACCGCCGCTTGGATGTCACCGAGCACCGCGCCATTCGTCGGGCTTTGGAGCAAGAGGCTAAAAGTTTCGCTCTCCTCAAACACATTCACCGCACCATCTGACGGCAACAGCACCTCGAACGTTTTCGGCCCCGTTTCACCATCACCCCAGCTCAGAACACCATTCGACACCTCGGTGTAATCCGTCGCTGCCTCTGCTGGGCTGTTCACGCCCGCAGCGGTGTTATAGCTGACCGTGACCGCGCCCGAGCTACCGCCCGATCGTGACACCGTAATTGTCACCCGGTTTGGCGACGGCGACCCGGCATCCGCTTCCTTACCGCTGTACTGTGCGCTGGAAAACTGGATCACACCCGCATCACCCGGCGTCGCGGTTTCCGACTTAAAGTCCGTCGCGTCGATATTCGTAACACCCTCGATCACCGCGAGAAACTCGCTCGTGACCTTGTCCTGAATGATGGTGTTGCCCTGATCCTTGACAAAGGTTAGCTCATCAAACGTCTGTTCATCCGTGAGCTGGATTTTATCCTCGCCCTTGACGAAATCCATGATTTGGTCAGCATCCGCCGTCAGAGCGCCACCGGTGGTCGAACCGTCCGCATTACGCCCCATGATGAACGTATCTTTGCCGGAACCACCGTTGACAGTGTCACTGCCGATATCGCCGGAGATCACGTCATCGCCCGCTTCGCCGTAGATCATGTCTTGGTCTTTACCACCAAAGAACGTGTCATTGCCCGCGCCGCCATAAAGCGTGTCATTGCCGGAGTTACTGCCGATCGCATCGTTGCCATCGCCACCATGAACCACATCCACACCTAGATCGCCGTGGAGGTAATCGTTACCCGCACCACCGATCAGGCTGTCGTCATCTTTACCACCAAACAGCGAATCATCACCATCGCCACCATCCAGCGTATCAAGCCCTAGGTTACCGAATAGCATGTCATTTCCAAGACCGCCGACGATACTGTCATTGCCCTCCGCTGCGGCAATAATATCGTCGCCAGTTTGACCATCGATAATATCGTCAACCGTCAGGTCAGGAATCGTACCGTTAATTTCTGCGCCGGGAATGATTACGTCGGCGGTTAGAGAACCTGTAATATTTGCCATGTGTTCCTCCACAGGGGTTGCGTTAGTCGCATTGGTAGAAAACACCCGTGGGGATTGCCGACTCGGCAACGATCTGGCTGGTTGAAATCAGCGATGATCGCGGCGATCGATCTAAATGCTACTGAAAAATGTAAGCTCACAAAATTGCATCTATGCCAGTTCAATGGGAAGGTCGAAGCAATTTTAAGGGATGAGTTACATGGTGTAATTAGAGACTGGAATTAGACTGCTGATGTTCCCGAGAAATAATCCAAAATCTAAATTGATTTAATTTATTTTTCATGAACAAATCTCGGTAAGTTCGTTGTATCAGAACTTCATAAAATATCCTCGAATGACCAGCAAAAAATCGAGCTAAGTTGACGATCGCAGTCTTGAAACCGTACACGTTGTCGCTCTAAGATCTTCCTTCGGGGTTGTATCTCAAATTCCGGAGTATTTTGTTCGAGACCCGAATTTCCTGGTCACGGATTGAGGTGCATCGCAAGATCGCGACCAGAATGTGCGATCGCGCTTAGGCTAGCGAATCCACGATCGTGATCACAGCGCCCTGGGGAGCGCCCAGCACTGCGCCATTCGTTGCCCGTTCGATCATCAAGCTAAAGGTCTCGTTCGGCTCAAAGATATTCGCCGCACCATCCGGCGGCAACAGCAAATCAAATGTCTTCGTTCCCATCTCCCCATCCGCCCAGCGAATCACACCGTTCTTCACCTCGGTATAGTCGCCCCCGGCCTCGGCGGGGGTTCCCTGTCCCGCTGCCGTGCTGTAGGTGACGGACACCGCGCCCGAGGCTCCGCCCGATCGCACCGCAGAGATGGTCACCCGCTCGGGTGACGCTGCACCGGCTAGGGCTTCACGCCCGCTGTAGGCATCACTCAGGAGGGCGATCGACCCGGCATCACCGGGATTCGAGATTTCCGTCACAAAATCCGTCACATCAAGGTCGGCAACACCGGCCACGATCGCCAGGTAGTGCCCCGTGACGCTATCGCGGACGATGGTGTCACCGTTATTGGTGGCAAAGGTTAGGTCACGAAAATTCTGTCGTTCTGTCAGTAAAAAGCGATCGACCCCACGGGAAAAATCCGTAATCCGGTCGGCCTCCTCTAGGGTGACGCCGCCGGTGGTTGAACCGTCAAAGTTACGCCCAATCACGAACGCATCCATGCCGCTGCCGCCGGTTAGCACATCGCGATCGCTGCCACCGTCGATCCGATCGTCTCCCGATCCACCCAGCAACAGATCACGCCCGCGATCGCCCCGAAGAGAATCCTGGCCGTCACCACCGTATAGTGTGTCGTTGCCGGAACCACCGACCAGGGTGTCATCCCCAAACTCGCCATACAGGACATCGTCTCCCGCCTGACCAAAGGCTATGTCATCATCACGACCGGCATACAT
>RDYZ01000027.1 GCA_004293855.1 Oscillatoriales cyanobacterium
TCGCATTTCCTCGTGCAACAAACCCGCCGCCCGATCGGGCGCTTTCGCCCCAAAGGAATTGCTACACACCAACTCGGCCACATCTTCGGAATGATGCGCCGGAGACTGCTTCACCGGGCGCATTTCGTATAACACGACCTTAGCTCCTGCTTGGGCAGCCTGCCATGCCGCCTCAGTTCCAGCAAGGCCAGCACCAATGACATGAACGGTTCGATCTGAAATCATGGGACGTTGTACGCAGTGCGACGTAAATGGCGGTTTAGAGTTATCTTCGGGCGTCTAGCCTAGCATTGACCAGGCGATTGAGGATGCCATCACCGTATTGGCGATCACCCCTGGGAGAACAACAAAGCCTGAATCCTCCTGGCTGGGAGTGATTCAGGCTTTGTGTTAATGGAAATGTTGCCAGTGGGTGATGGGTTGCGATCGAACTCCATCACTCACCCCACATCTAGAGCAAGAAGCCTATTGTACAGACGTATCTTTAACGAAACCGCTATACGCTTCCATACCGTGTTCACCGATATCGAGACCTTTCATCTCTTCTTCCTCATGAACGCGGATACCACCCAGCGCAAAGCTAATGGCGTACCACGCAATGAAGCTGAACAGAACGGTGAAACCACCGACTGAGGCGATACCAATAATTTGATTGACAATGTTGCCACCACCGAAGATACCCACGGCTAGGGTTCCCCAGATACCGCACACACCGTGAACGGAGAGTGCACCGACCGGGTCATCGATTTTGACAACGGAATCAAAGAAACCGACGGCAAAGACAACCAGGATACCGGCGATCGCACCGGTCAGAGCAGCAGCCCAGTAGGGCATCACATTACAACCCGCCGTCACACCGACCAATCCAGCCAGGATACCGTTGATGCTCATGGACAGGTCCGGCTTACCGTCTTTAATCCAGGCTGTGAAGGTTCCAGTCACACCACCCGCAGCACCACCGAGGTTGGTGGTTACCGCAATGTAAGCGATGGACGAGTCAGCCGCCAACTGAGAACCCGGGTTAAAGCCCATCCAGCCGATCCAGAGGATGAGACAACCCAGGGTGGCGATGCTCATGTTGTGACCCGGAATTGCACGCGCGTTGCCTGCTTCGTCATATTTGCCAAGACGGGGGCCGAGAATCGCAGCACCGACGAGAGCCGCCCAGGCTCCCACAGAGTGAACGACCGTCGAACCCGCAAAATCCGAAAAGCCCAGCTCAGAGAGCCAACCGCCAGCCCAGATCCAGTGGCCTGTGATGGGATAGGAAATACCCACAAGCAAAAGGCTGAAGATGATGAAGGCATCGTATTTGATGCGTTCTGCCACAGCACCCGACACGACGGTCGCTGCGGTTGCGGCAAAGGCAACTTGGAAGAGGAAAGATACCGCGATCGGCAAACCCGCAGGGAATTCATCGAGGCCATAGGTCGCAGGATCACCGCTGGAGAGGAAATATCCACCCAGACCGATGAAACTGTTGCCACCGGAGCCATACATCAACGAATAACCAATAGCCCAATAGGCGATCGTTGCGAGCGCAAAGACAATCAGGTTTTTCGACAGAATGTTGACGGCATTTTTCTGACGGCAGAAGCCCGCTTCGAGCATTGCGAAGCCAGCATTCATGAAAATCACCAGCGTCGATGCGACCAAAATCCAAACGGTGTTCAACACACCTTGAACGTAGTCAGCGTCGAGGGTCTCGGGGACTTCAATGCCTTGGGGATCAGCAGCCGTCGCCGCAAGATCCCAAATGCCGAGGATTACGGCAGCCAGGGGAATAGCAGCGAGCCAGTAAATCGGAACACGCTTGAGCAGTGAGCCGAACTTACCAACCACCGATACTGCTTGAGAGCGAGCACGTCGTCGCACTCGCTTATGGAGCGCTAGCTTAGCTGTCATTGTCTAGATCCAGATCCAGGTGAGGTTGTCGTGGGTAAAAAACTATCGCAATCTCGGATGAGGCTGTGGATGCAAACCGTTTTTTAGGAACGGGTCAACCTCAGTTACGTGAATAACAGGAGCGAAGATCGTTTGCGGTAGTTTGACTCGTCATGGCGTTACCCCGTAGGTCTCGAGCAATGAAAACACGGAATCATTTCAGTAGCTCGATCGCAATTGCAGCTTTAGGTGACTACAAATTGTCGTGGGACGCTTAACGAGCAGTTAATTGAAAACACGATGATTCCACCAAGTTATCCAACTTCATTCTGTATCACGAGATACAATCAACCGGAAGGCTCGGTTTGACGGTGTCTGTTTGTATTAATTTTTATTGGATTTGTTTGACGAATATCGTGAGTATTCTTGCGGGTTTTAAGGGCCTTTCGTGGGGTATTTGCGCAGCGTTTTTGCGCTATTTTGCACGGGTTTGAGAGGCGCAAGATTTCCTGGTGACAGGATTTGTAACGTGTTGTTTTTTGTGACCCAACGCCTGACAAGAGCGGCGGTTGTGCATTCCGAGTTCGCAACGCCGAGGGGTTACATCTGACCTTCGAGATAGGCGCGTGACCCGAGGGATTCGAGGCGGGTTTGTTTGGTTTCAACCATGACTTTGAGGTCATTGCGGTAAGCCTCAAGACGATCGCCCAGGTCTGGATCTCGACTGCCTAAAATTTGGGCGGCGAGTAGTCCGGCATTTTGCGCGTTGCCGATCGCGACGGTGGCGACGGGGATACCGCGCGGCATCTGCACGATCGAATAGAGGGAGTCGAGGCCGCTGAGGGTGCGCGTGTGGACGGGAACGCCGATCACCGGCAGCACGGTCAGGGCGGCGACCATACCGGGAAGATGAGCCGCGCCTCCGGCTCCGGCGATGATGACCTGTAGGCCCCGATCACGGGCGGTTTTGGCATACTCCACCATGCGATCGGGAGTGCGGTGGGCGGACACAATGGCAACTTCGTGGGGAATATGAAAGCGTTCAAGGATGTCGATCGCGTCCTGCATGGTGGGCAGATCGGAATCACTGCCCATGATCACACCGATGATCGGAGACGCTGACGGGTCACTCATGATGGAATGTTTGAGGTGAGGTGGGGAATTGCTCGATAATCGATTGGGATTCAGCCAATTTGTGCGATTGTCGCCCCATTTTCCTATGACTCTGACGATTATTAACGCCCGTGTGGTCGGGATGAGTGGACTTCAGGCGATCGAGATTGATGATCATCAGGGGGCGGGAGTGCCGATCCCCATAACCGCGCTCGATCAGCTCCCGGAGGCTGCGATCGACGTGACCGGCGATTGGATTGCACCAGGTGGACTGGATTTGCAGATTAATGGCGCTCTGGGGTTGGCCTTCCCAGAGCTTCAGATGTCCGATTTAGACCAACTCGATCGAATTTGTCGAACCCTTTGGGAGGCGGGTGTGGATGGCTTTGCACCCACGATCGTCACGACCTCGATCGCCAACATCCAGCGATCATTAGGGGTGATCGCCGCCTTTCAAGCCCAGCGGGCCGCCGCGCCACCGACCCCTGCCGCGCAAATCATCGGCGTGCATCTCGAAGGGCCCTGTCTCAATCCCGCCAAGCGTGGCGCACATCCCCAGGATTTTCTCTTACCCCTAACCCTGGATCAGCTCGATCGCATCCTGGGAGATCACGCCGACCAGGTCAAAATTGTCACCCTTGCGCCGGAACTTGACCCCAGCGGGGCGACGATCGCCGCACTCCGCGATCGGGGCATCATCGTCAGCCTGGGGCATTCCCTCGCAACTGCCGATCAAGCCCGTCATGCGTTTGACCAGGGCGCGACGATGGTGACCCATGCGTTTAATGCGATGCCGGGATTGCATCACCGTGATCCCGGTTTGTTGGGCGCGGCGATCGTCGATTCGCGCGTCTACTCGGGCGTGATTGCAGATGGTCAGCATGTGTGTCCCACGATGCTCAACATTCTCCTCAATGCCGATCGCAGCAACCTGTTTTTAGTCAGTGACGCCCTCTCCCCCTTGGGCTTACCAGATGGGGTCTATCCGTGGGATGAGCGTGAAATTGTGGTCACCCAGGGTACGGCTCGCCTGCGGGATGGAACCCTATCAGGAACCACACGACCGCTATTAGACGGGGCGGATAATTTGGTGAACTGGGGCTTGTGCGACCTTGAACGGGCGATTGATCTGGTGTCCCACGCACCGCGACGGGCGATCGGTTTGCCCGCATGGGATACGACCGCCGGATCAGCCTATCGGTTGTCGCGTTGGTCGCAGACGGAGGATGGCCAGATCACGCGATCGCGACCGGTGCCGATCGGGTCTCAGGTCTAACTTTTCCGCCACCGCTCTAGGCGACACAACACCGAGCGACCCAGGTTTGTTAACGTGCTAGGGCATTCTCCTGTCGAGGCGGCTTAATGCCTCGTGATGTTCCCCGCTTCACGTCGAGTGTTCGCTCGTCCCGTTGCCATGCTTAACCTGTCTAACCGGCTTGATTCCTGTTCTCGTGCTGTCTCGCGAGAGGCATGGCGGCAAGGGTCGCGATCGCGGTTACGCTGGCGGCTGTCCTGGTGTGGTTGGGCGAGCTGTCTGGCCCTGTGGATGGTCTTGGATGGGGCGATCGCTCCGTCCCAGGCGATCGCGATAGTCTCGTCCCTTGTCCCCCAGTACACCCTGCTGGCCTCCGATCCCGATCAGCCCACCACCCCCGATCCGCCGCCACCCGCTTCCGACCTTCAAACCTCCGATGCCGCGCTCACCCGTACCGCTATGCTCGATCGTCTGGCGGCTTCCCATGTGGTTTACCTCGGTGAGTATCACGATCGGGTGTACGACCACCAGGCACAACTGGAGATCCTCCGGGAACTGCACCAACGCCATCCCCAACTCACGATCGCGATGGAGATGTTTCAGCGACTCTTTCAGGGGGCGATCGATGCCTATTTAGCGGGCGAGATCGACGAAGCGGAACTGATCGATCGGACGGAGTATGAAACCCGCTGGGGTTATCCGTGGGAACTCTACGCACCGATTTTGCGTTGGGCCCGTGCGGCTAATGTTCCGATCGTTGCCGCCAATGCCCCTGCCGAACTCACCCGCAAGGTGGCAGCGGAGGGACTGACCAGCCTGAGCGGTGAGGATTTTCGTCATATCCCACCGATCGCGGAGATCCGACTCGACGACGAAGACTATCGCAACGCCTTGTATCAATTTTTCCAAATGCACCGGGGGCTGCATTCTGGTGCGGAGGAAGGTGCGGCGGAAGACACCGATCGCACGACCCGTACACCAGCAGATCCCGCCCCGCCGTCCGCCCCGAGTGCAGCAACCTCGACCGATGACGGCTTTGAACGCTTTTTTGCGGCCCAAGTGCTTTGGGATGAAACCATGGCCGAGGCGATCGCGACCGCCCACCACAGCGACCCG
This sequence comes from Oscillatoriales cyanobacterium, assembly GCA_004293855.1. Taxonomy (GTDB): domain Bacteria; phylum Cyanobacteriota; class Cyanobacteriia; order Cyanobacteriales; family Geitlerinemataceae; genus RDYZ01. The sequence goes on from RDYZ01000027.1 coordinate 5,369, forward strand.
GATCGGCTCCTGGTTGTGCTAGCGGGCCGGGGGCACATTGCCTACAACTTTGGCATTCCCAGCCGGGTACAGCGACGCATTCTCGGCAATCTTGACGGGTCTTCTCCGATCCAAAATCGGGCGACGACCCTAGTGAATAATCCAACTTCCCTCACGCCAACCTTTGTGCAAACCTCTGTATTTTTTGCCCAACAGGATAGCGATCGCGCCTCCCTTTGGCCGGTTCCCGATACATTGCACGCCGATTTTGTGGATTATTTCTGGTCATTTTAAGCCAAGGAATTGGCATAGTAAGACGTGAGGTCGATGGCGGCTGAAACCCTCATTCTTTCGTAGCCTGAAACCCGCATTCTCTCGTCAGAAAGACTTGAAAAGCCATTTTCGTTGAACTCACGTCTGCGATCCTACATCGAGCATAATTACCGCTATGGAACTCGAGTGCTACCCCTATGCTGTTGGTCACGCTAATGAAGGCGTGTGCTTATGGGTCAAAATTGGCCCCTACGGGGTTTTGCTCGATTGCGGCTTGGAAGACCCTCACCCGGTGCTGGTGGGGATGACGGAAGGGCGACCGATTAACGCGATCGTCTGTAGTCATGCTCACCAAGACCATGCCCGTGGCCTGCGATCGCTTCAGCTTGCCTTGCCAAACCGTCCGATTTACGCCAGTGAAGTGACCGCCAAACTGTTGCCCCTCAACTGGCCGGGACAACAATGTCCGCCCCAACCGCGTACCCTGGCATGGCAAAGCCCGATCGAAATTGCCCCCAATCTGTGGCTGGAACTGATCCCCGCTGGTCATCTCCCCGGTGCTGCCATCACGCAGTTAACCTACACAGGGGCGAAGCGGCTGCGCTTGACCTACTCCGGGGATATCCTCCTGTCGAATTCGCGTATGACCTCGGGGCTGGATCTCGAAGCGCTGCATGGCTCGCGTCCGGATGTGGCGATCATCGCCGGTCGCTATGGAACGGCCCGGTACGATCGACGGCGATCGCAAGAAAATCAAATCGCCGCCCAGATTGAACGTTGGTTTGAACGTCAGCCCACGATTGTGCTGCCCATCCCGGCCCTGGGACTAGCTCAGGAACTACTGGCGATGTTTCGCGCTCACCACCACTTTACCGGTCGCGATTTGGATATTTGGGTGGATCAATCCATTGCGGAGGTGTGCGATCTTTACCTGGAGATGGTCGAGACGTTCCCCTCGGCTGTGCAAAATTTCGCCCGCCATCAATCGTTGTTTTGGGACGATCGCATCCGTCCACGGGTGCATCGGTTTGAGGCGATCGAGCCACTGCTAGAGACCCCCGCCCCCCGTCTCATTCTTGTGGATGCCACAGCCGACCTCACCCCATACCTGATCCCCCAACTCGATCCCGTCGTCCTGTTCCCCCGGCAGCGTCCCCGCCCCCGTACCGCCCTCCCCCCACAGATTCCCCACGATACCTACCACCTCAGTGAACACTGTGATAGTGCTGGCATCGCTCAGCTCGTCCACAATCTGCGTCCGCAACACCTCGTCTTTGTGAACGGCCCCCTCAACTATCTCGCGGATCTGAGTAACCTGAATGAACTTTACGATCGCTATCAGGTGCATTGCCCCCAGGCTCACCGCTTACTGGCCTTTCCCCTGCATCTCAATGCCGGGTCTCAGGCTCCCTTACCCGTCGCCCGCTATGAAGGGGAAGTGAACGAGCAGCGGAACCAGGCGATGATCGTCTTGCCCACCGAAATTCAAGCGGATCTCCGTTGGCAAAAACTGGCGGATACGGGCATCGTGGAACTGCGTTGGCAAGGGGAAGATTTACTCATTCGCGGAATGCTTCCCAGCGAGCTGCTCGATAACAAGCGTCAGGGTATTTCCCTGGAAGCAACCTGTTGCGCCAATTGCGTCTACTGTCGCGGTCAGCAATGCCGTAATCCGCTGTCCCCCCTGAGCGATCGGCGGGTCAGTCCAGAAGGGTACTGTCCTGTGTTTGAAGCAGTGGATACGGAGTTTTAAGGGGGACTTAAGGCTGAACCGTTATGATCCGGTGCGGGGTTATTCACGGTTGGAACGCGATCGAAATGCGATCGGAACGCGATCACAACCCACTCCAATCGCGACCTAGCTCCTGTTTTTCAGCTTAAATCAACCATTTTTTCTGATAAAACGTTGATATTAGATCGCCTGACAGTCAGAACAGATGTTTGATCTGACAGGCGTAACGGGGTTGTCTCACACCTTCACGGCCAAAACCAGCGTTGAGGGTCATGTACGATTTTTCATTCACGGACCGACACAACCTATTCACCTATGCTCGACGCTGAATGGCTCCAAGAATTAAGGGACCGTTGTCGTGATGAAGCAACGTTTCGTCAGATACAAGCGCTGTTGCAAAAGGGGGTGGATGCCAATTTACTGGGTGCGGCGCAGGCTTCGGATTTTGACGAACCGGATGTGAGACCCTCAAACCCGGAACGATCGTCCGATTGCCTCGATCAGCCTGCGTCCGTGACGGCGCAGACCTCGACACCACCATCCGCCGATCGCACCGAGGTTCCCGATTACCGCCTGTTTATCCGGGCGATCGAGCGGATTCGCCATAGCCTGAAGCAAGCCGATATTGTCCAAGCTGCGGTACAGGAGGTGTTGAATTATCTGCGCCTCGATCGGGTCGTGATCGCCAAATTCGAGACCTCGTTAAGCGGTCGTTTCGTCGCTGAAGCTCTGGGCAATACCCAAGCGCCTCCCATCCTCACCCCTGCCGATACGCCTGGGATCAGTTTTTGTGTGACGGAGCACGTGTCAGACCGCACCACCTTAACCTGTCGCTTTGACGCGGCCTCGGCGTTGGAATGTACGTTGATCGAACAGCTCCAAGGTCTGCATGTACGCTCGATCGCGGTTGCTCCCATTTTCTGCTCGGATCTCTCCTGGGGCGTGCTGATTGCCTGTTATCACACGCCTCGTCCCGTCCCCTTCCGTACCCGTGAGCTGTTGCAACAATTTGGCCTTTCGATCGGCAACGCCCTCGACCATGCGGACCTTTTAGAACAAACCCAAATCAAGACCCGCAAACTGGCTACCACCCTCAGAACGCTCCAAAAAACTCAAACGCAACTGATCCAAAGTGAAAAAATGGCCAGCTTGGGACAGCTTGTAGCCGGAATTGCCCACGAAATTAACAATCCCATCAATTTTATCTACGGCAATATTAGTTATATTCGCGACTATACCGAAGATCTAATGGCCGTGATCGAGACGTATCAAAACCAGTTTCCCGATACGGTCAATCCCCTAGCGAAGGAAATTGAAGAGTTAGAGCTTGATTTTATTCGTCAGGATTTACCCCGCCTTGTGTCCTCCATGCACAACGGAACCACACGAATTCGTCAAATTGTGCAATCTCTCCGCACGTTTTCACGACACGACGAGTCGGAGCGCAAAACGATCGATATTCACAGCGGTATTGATAGCGTAATTCTGCTGCTCCGCCACCGTCTAGAAGCGGTGGATCTGCATCGTGAAATCCTGGTGAAACGCAACTATGCGGATCTGCCACCGATTCACTGTTACCCCGCTGCCCTGAATCAGGTCTTTATTAATTTGCTCACCAATGCGATCGATGCTTTGGCGATGAGAACGGACATCCAACCGATGATTACGATTACGACGGCTCGGTTGGATGCGGATCATATTTCAATTACCATCCGTGATAACGGGATCGGTATTTTGCCAGAACACCAGCCGCGAATTTTTGACCCCTTTTTTACGACGAAACCACCGGGCAAAGGAACCGGTTTGGGATTATCCGTCAGTTATCAAATCATCGTCGAGACCCACGAGGGTGAGCTGACCTGTGAGTCGGTGCCGGATCACGGATCTGCACTGACGATCGAACTGCCGATCCATGGGGATCTGGTCTAGGTCGCTGGGACATATTCCGCCGAGCCCATGATCCCCGCTCACGATCCCCAACTATCTGGCGGGCGGGTAAACGTCCGGATCGATTTTTGAACAGCGTGAAAAGTAGAGACAAGTAGACGTCTTGGGTCTTGCGCTATGGTTGCCTCCGCTTCGATCGCTCCACCGTCATCGAACTCCTCCAAGGATCTCACCGAAGTTGAAATCCAAACCCTGTTGGCTGAGATTACCCACGAGTTATTCCAAAGTCCGACCTATCGCGATGTCATGCATTTGCTAGCCGTGACCCCCGATCGCGATGCCAACACCAACCAACGTGCAGCCCAGACGATCGCCCGCCACGCCATTCGCATGACCCTCACGCAGCTTCGCCAGCGGCCTTCTGCCATGCCCCAGACCTCCACTCGACGCCAACCCCCGCTCCCGTTACCCCCCCGCCCCAAGCCGCGATCGGTCACGTCCACCCTGCCGCCCCAGGCCAACAATAGCGATATCCTCTCGGCCCGCCAACAAACCTATCTGCAAGACCTAGGCCGTCAACTGCGAGCCCGACGCCAAAACTGTCGCTTTTCCCTCGCCCAACTGCATCATCTAACCAAAATCCCCCTGCAACACCTGCAAGCCCTCGAAGCCGGTCAGCTTGATCTCCTGCCGACGAATCCGGGCTACCTTTGGGGAACCATTCGGATCTGGGGTAACGTTCTTGGACTCGATGGGTTTCAGCTCGCGACGGGCATCCCGGACGGATTAACCCACGAACTGCCGATTTCCTCCGCTCCTCCTAGCCGCAGCCAGCCGATCGTCGCCCCTCAGAATGCCACTCCCCACGGGACAACCCCCGATCCACTGTCGCGCGGCCTCGCCTATGGAACCCTGGTCGCCGGAACCCTGGTCGGCTTAAGTTGGATCAGCGATACGATCAAACCCGTGCAGCCCCCCACCGATGCCCCAGCACCACCGCCGTCTGCTAATGAGCTCAAGCAACAACTTGAGATTCAGCGTGCAATTTTGCCCTCGGATATTGCACCACCGGAGGGAATTCGTCGCCATTTACGTCGCGATTAGTTGACAATCAGGTACGACAGCTCGGGATCATTTTCAAGGTTTCAGCTTCCATTTTTTACCGTATAGCCCCACCCCCGACGATCTCGACTTCGATTCCTTAACCCCTTTAAAACCTTAGTTTTTAAGCCTTGCACTCCCTGTCAAGCCAGAGAAATGATTTGTTGCAAATATTGTCGTACAACGTTAAATTAATGGCAAAAACCGGTGTGCTAATCGAGAGTAATTCTCACTTCTTGACCTTGTTTGACCGCAATGCAACTGTTAATATTGCTTACAAATCTAAAAAAATAAAAACGTGTAGCTGTTATGGGTCGTGTTGGCGTCTTATTGCTCAACCTCGGAGGGCCAGACAAACTTGAGGACGTGCGTCCCTTCCTCTACAACTTGTTTTCTGACCCCGAAATTATTCGCCTGCCGATCCCGCTTCTACAAAAGCCGCTGGCGTGGCTGATTTCAACCCTGCGTGCCAAGAAATCCGAAGACAATTACAAGGAGATCGGTGGTGGTTCGCCGCTCCGATCGATTACCGAAGAGCAAGCGCAGGCGTTAGAAGCAAGCTTGCAAAGCAAAGGCTGTGATGCCAAGGTCTACATCGGGATGCGCTACTGGCATCCGTTTACGGAGGAGGCGATCGACCAAATTCGGGCCGATGCGATCGAGCGTTTGGTGATCCTGCCGCTGTACCCTCAGTTTTCCATTAGCACCAGCGGTTCGAGCTTCCGCCTTTTAGAGGAGCTATGGAACGATGATCCCTACCTCAAACGCATTAACTACACCGTTATCCCGTCCTGGTATGAGCGTCCGGGATACCTCCGCGCGATGGCGGAACTGATCGCGACGGAACTTGACAAGCTCCCCGATCCCAACAGTGCCCACATTTTCTTTAGTGCGCACGGTGTGCCTGTGAGCTACGTCGAAGAAGCAGGTGATCCCTATCAAACCGAGATTGAAGCCTGTACCGCAGGCATCATCAAGACGCTCAATCGTCCGAATGACTACACCCTGGCCTATCAAAGCCGGGTCGGCCCGATCGAATGGTTGAAGCCGTACACCGAAGATGCGATCGCGGATCTGGCCAGCCGTCAGGTCAATACGCTTGTGGTCGTGCCGATCAGTTTCGTTTCGGAGCATATCGAAACGCTCCAGGAAATTGATATGGAATACCGCGAAATTGCCGAGGAGAAGGGTATCCACAATTTCCATCGTGTGCCTGCGCTCAACACTCACCCCGGCTTTATTGAGGATCTCGCGAACATGTCGATCGAAGCGCTCGATCGTCCGAGTGTCCCGTTCAGTGCGGCGGTACGTCCGCCGGAGAAAACCAAGTTCTACCCGCCCGAGCGTTGGGAGTGGGGTTTGACGACCAATGCGGAAAAATGGAATGGCCGCCTTGCGATGGTGGGCTTTCTCGCCCTGCTTGCAGAACTGATTGCGGGAGTGGGGCCGTTACATTCGGTGGGTTTACTCTAAGTTGATCGACCTACGGTGTACTTATAACTGGCTGTAAAGCGTGACATCGTCGTTGACCCTCATCCCCCAGCCCCTTCTCCTTTATGAGGGAGAAGGGGAGCCGGATCTAAGGGTTAACTTTTACATTGTGGGTTAGTAGGAAGACTATGCAATTTATTGATCGGGTTGAAATTGAAGTTGAAGGTGGCAAGGGCGGTGATGGGATCACGGCATGGCGTCGCGAGAAGTATGTTCCGGCGGGTGGGCCTGCGGGGGGAGATGGTGGTCATGGTGGTTCGGTGATTTTTCGGGCGACCGATCGCCTGCAAACATTGCTGGATTTTAAGTACAAGCGATCGATCAAGGCGGAAGACGGGAAGCGGGGCGGCTCCAAAAACTGTACCGGTGCATCCGGTGAGGATTTGATCCTGGATGTTCCCTGCGGCACGATCGCCTACGACCTCAAAACCCAGGAAGTTGTGTGTGATTTGATCACCGATGGACAAACGGCCTGTGTGGCTGAGGGCGGCAAGGGGGGTAATGGTAACCGTCACTATCTGAGTAATCGCAACCGGGCTCCGGAGTATAGCCAGGAAGGTGCGCCGGGTCGGCTGCGTGAGTTACGGCTGGAGTTGAAGCTGCTGGCCGAGGTGGGGATTATTGGCTTGCCGAATGCGGGTAAATCAACCCTCATTTCTTCGGTGTCTGCCGCCAAACCCAAGATTGCCGATTATCCGTTTACGACCCTGATCCCGAATTTGGGGGTTGTTCGCAAGCCGACGGGGGATGGTACGGTGTTCGCGGACATTCCCGGTTTAATCGAGGGGGCGCATACGGGTGCGGGTCTCGGTCATGATTTTCTGCGTCACATTGAACGGACGCGCCTGTTGCTGCACCTGGTGGATATCACCTCCGAAGACCCGATCGCCGATTATCGGACGATTCAAGGCGAGTTGTCGGCCTACGGTCATGGCCTCGATCAACGCCCGCAGATTGTCGCATTCAATAAAATGGATGCGTGCGATCGCGACGCAACGGATCTCAACACCCTGATGGCGGAGCTAAAGGCCGCATCGGGAGCGGAGACAATTTTTGCGGTGTCGGCGGTGGCGCGGACGGAGTTGGATCGCCTGCTACGTGCGGTGTGGGATACCTTGGATCAGCTCGATCGCGAGACGGCAGAACGGGAGGCGGAATTGGCGGCAGCGGCGGCATTGCAAACGCCCCTGGATGGTGCGATCGCCGATCGGGCGCGTCACTACCGGAGCTAACGCGGCTGGGTCGGCGATCGGTGACCCTAGCCCGTACGCCAGACCAGGTTTAACCGCAACAACCCACGGGTCACCAGTGCAACCAGCAGGGTATAAACGATCGCTCGACCCAGCGCCAACACAGGGGCCTGGGTCAACCCTGAGAAACCGGGATGAATCCGGGTTAAGTTCAAAATGGGTAACACCAGATTGGCATAGGCGACGTAGGCAACCATAGGGTTTCGGCCATTGTCGATCGCCAGTTGTAGCCAGCGTCGTGTCCCCACGGGGCGATCGAAATCCTCGATCGCGATCGTCAGATTCACCCATAAAAACAACGACAGCGCTGTACTGATCCAAAAGTAGCTGAGGGTTGGTGGATCTTTATGAATTCCGCCTTGAAAGGGTTCACAGAGGAGTCCCAGAAGCAACCAATAAACACCCCAGCGGATGAGCTGCGATCGAAAGCGATCGCGAGCCCGGAGCTGATCTCCACGCGGCAAACTGGCAAGCACGACGATGATCCCAACGATCGCCAGTCCCGTCGTAGCCACGACCCAGCGCCCCTGGAGGCCGATCAGCAAGATTAAGGTCAGCAAGCCCAGCAGTTTGGCGATCGTCAGCCAGCGCCACCGAGATACGGGACGAATTGCGCTGTCGCCCTGGGGTTCGTTGTTGCGATCGCGCCAATACCGCAGGAGCAAATCCCCGGCGATCGTACCTGGAATGACGATAAATAAATACTGAAGATATTCCACCCGAAACAGCCAGGGGAGCGGCGAGCCATTCCACAGTGTCGCGACCCAGCCATCCGCCGTGGCCGATAGACGCAGGGCTAAGAGCAGCGCCAAAGCTCCCAGCCGCCAGTCCTGGCGCGATCGGGTCAGCAACCACAGCAGCGATCCGCCCAGGGAAGACACCGCCAGCAGCATTAGGATGACATCCTGGCGTGTTAGGTCAAAGCCGGTGTCATCGCGAAACGGCAGAACAACCATCAGGATTGCGATCGTCAGCCAGCCGCCGACTTTCGTGGCGATCGGTAGCCACGCAGGACAACGCGATCGCCACGATCGCGGCCAGCGTACATACACCAGTGTTAGCAGCCCAAAGCCGATCAGCGTCAAACACCAGGTGAGATCCGTGGGTTTGGCACTGAGATGATTGGGGCGAAAGTGTTGCAGGACGATCGCAAAGGCGCTGAGTTCGAGCCAGCGGCGGGCAATGTCTCCCAGGAGGCGGGCGATCGCGATCGGTGTTAACGGAGCCTCCCCGACGAGGCGATCGATGCGGCGTGACAGGGCCACCGGGATCGACACACCCATCGCCAACAAAAAGAGGGGAAAGACCCAATCCACCCAGGTAAAACCGGGCAGTAATGGGTCAAATTGAAAATCCGGTGGTGCGACCTGGGCGTGATACATCCAAGCCGGGAGCGGTGGTTTACGGGGAACTAGCCCGGAAAAAACCATCATCAAGACGGCAAAACCACGCAAGGCGTCCAGGGCTTCGGCTCGATCGAGGGGTTGGCCGGTGGGTGGATCGGACGCTTCCGCAGCTTCGGGGGCGAAAGGGTCGGGGCGGGAATCATCCATAGAGGTGCAACAACATGACGAAAGGGGAGCCAGTGCGATTCGGTCACACTCTCACGATCGGCCGATAATGATAGACAGTTTGATACCAAATCCGGCTGACGAAGTGGCGGTTGCCGATGCACACTGAGTTTAGTCGTTAGCCTAGCTTTTGCTGGGCGCATCGTGCGATTTGGCACGGACAACGATCAACGCACCTTTGTAACCATGTCACAAACCTGGAACACGGCTCGTCAAATAGCCTTTCGTAAGGCACTGCTCGATGTCTATCGCAGCTATAGCGAGCTAAAAATTTTTGTTGATGAGGCGTTGGGCAAAAATCTCGACGAAATCGTCAGCCCGAACGAGGGGCTAGAAATTGTTGCGTTTCAGCTTGTGAACTGGGCGGACGCGAAAAAACGCCTGCCGGATTTGTTGCGCTATTTCGCCGACGAAAACCCCGACTACGAATTTACCAAAACGTTAGAGCAAGCCAAAGAATTCAATTCTAATCAACCACTTGGCAGTTTCTTGAAAGATTTAGATAGAGTCTCAAAAGCCCCCAAAATATCCATAGAGCAGGAAGCTGCATGTGACATGATCAACACGCTAGTCGAAAAGTTGATTACGGAAGAGCAGGAAGATTATGTTGTCAACAGCTTTCTTCCATCATGGAATAGTGAATTGATCTTAAAAAATCAATCCACATTGTCACTTGAGATTGGATTAAAACTTTTAAAAAATGAGAGGATCAACAGGTCATCTCTTCTATTTTTTCTTGGACGCTTGCAGACCTCTAGATTTAGCACTCTAATGAATGTTTTTCTGTATGTACACTGTAGAGAGTCCAGGTTTTTACTAAGTGCCTTGGAGAAGAAACTGTTAGAGGATTATTTAGGACAAGAGCCATCAGAACTTCAAAAAATTGAAATCCTTTACTATTGCAAGAAAATCGACTGCGAACACACCAATCTGGAAATCAAAGAAATTCAACACATCGCAAGTCGATTGCAGTTTCTTTGTGCGAGCAATCTCCCCATAACCTGGCTAACAAAAATTGTAATATTAGCTGGTTATTGTGGTGATTTGAGGATCTTAGAATCTGCTTTGGACTCACTCAAAAGAAACGGATGTGATGATGACAAGAGAGCAAGAAAAGACAGAGTGCTTGATAGCTGCTGCTCTGAAATCAACAAGCAATTTGTGCTCTCGATACTAGGTACTAAGGCATACCTCAAGAGTGAGCTGAGATGTCCTGGATATGCTCACATTATTGCAAAGGATGCTCGAATAATTAGCAATAGCAAGCATGTTCTGACTTCTTTTGAGAAGATGAGCCAATCTTGGAAAGAGCCCCTCAGGTCAAAAGACATTCAAGCAAGACTTGGTCAGTTTTCTCGAACTCTCCTTGAGAAAGCTGGAACACCATACTTTGACTGGGTACGATACAATTAAGCAGAAAGAAGAAGTGTTGCTTGGAGGCAAATTTCTCGTTCTGTTGAGAGGACACTTTGGGTCTGTCTACATCACAGTGAGAACGAGATGAGTATTTCCGGGCAGTGTTTTAAGTGCTGGTAGCCCAATTGGTTGAGGCAATCGTACGCGGTTGTTGAAGAGCAGTCGCTTAAAAGGCGAAAGGATGGAGGTTCGAGTCCTCCCCAGCACATTGGCCTTAATCTCGTTCCTGCGCTCTGCGTAGCAACGAGATTGTTGATTACCTAGACAATGTTCACGCTCCCCGCCACATCCTCGGTGCGTTACGGCCTCGCCCCATTTCTCGTCAAAATCGCCATTATTCGCCGCCGCAACACACCCGACCGCTCCAATGAGCGTTGAGCGGAGTCGAAACGCGGTCGTCGCTCAAGCACGACAGAGGCAGCCCAGCCCAGATAAACGCGACATTCTGGCTTGACTGGCGAATGTTGAAACCCGCACTATTCGCACAGCGAAGGCTACGCCAACGACTCCGCTCAGTGCTCATTGCCTTTCCCCCCCCTACAAACCATGACCCTCCAAGAAATCCAACAAACGATCGCCCAACTCTCCCCCGAAGACTTCGCCACCCTGCGCGACTGGTTCACCCAACTCGACGAAGAAACCTGGGATCAACAACTCGAAACTGACATTGCCGCCGGAAAACTCGACGACCTCGCCACCCGAGCGCTCCAGCAATTTGAAACAGGCGAATGCCAGGAACCATGAAACACCACGCCACCCCAGACTTCTGGTATCTCTATCGCCGACTACCCCGCAAAACCCAAACCCTCGCTGATCGCTGCTATGAGCAACTAAAACGCGACCCACGCTATCCGTCCCTACACCTCAAACAGATCGGACGCTTCTGGTCAGTGCGAGTCGGCATTGGCTACCGCGCCCTGGCGATCGAGTCCGGCTCCAATCTCATTTGGTTCTGGATCGGATCTCATGCCGACTACGATCGCCTCATCGAACAGCAGCGTTGAGCCATATCCTCGGTGCGTTACGGCCTCGCCCCCTCTCTCGTCAAAACCATCATTATTCGCCGCCGCAACACACCCTACTGGCTCAAGCACGACAGAGGCAGCCCAGCCCAGATAAGCGCGATATTCTGGCTTGACTGGCGAATGTTGAGACAACGTTCGCGCCCCCCACCACATCCTCAGTGCGTTACTCTGGGCGTTGTTTCATGATGTAGATGCAAATGTTGGTATCGAGTAGATACTTCATCAGCGTTACTCGCACCAGTTTTCGTACTGCTGT
>RDYZ01000146.1 GCA_004293855.1 Oscillatoriales cyanobacterium
GCTCCCTACGGTTATCGCCGTGGTCAAGACCGCTACACCATCGATCGGCAGGCGGCTCCGGTTGTCCGGGCTTTTTTTGAGCGCTTTAGTTTATATGGGTCGTTGAGTGATGTGGTTCGCTTTTTGGAGCGGCAATACGGCAAGCGCATCTCTACAACAACTGCACGGCGTTGGTTAGCGAATCCGGTGTACCGTGGTGATCTGCGTTACAAGCGTGATAATGGCAAGGATGAGGTCATCCGTAATACCCACGCACCGCTAATTTCACGCGAGGAGGCGGCTCAGATCGATCGCCGCTTGGGACGGAACAAACATTTGCCACCTCGGACGGTCAGTGCCTCACGATCACTGGCGGGTCTGGTGACCTGTGCCGCGTGTCAAGGTCGGTTTCGCATTACCAGTGCGCGGCCCTATAAAACCAAAACCGACCGCAGGGCCGCGCGAGAGCCACGCACCGAGCCATGTCCCCACACGATCGAAGCGGACTATACCTATCTCTATCCGTCCAACTGTCCGCAACAGCCCCAATGTGGATCGTTGAAATATGCGGATGTTTTAACGGCAACGATTCAACAAATCAGTGAGGATTTGACCCGCGAGCTTGAGCGGATGGCGGTGAACGGTTTGGTAAACCCCAGCGTTCTGCGGACAGGGTTACAGGCCGAAGTCGATCGGCGTCAACGCATCCTCGAGCAGTTACCCCGCCTGGAAACGGAGGGTATTCTCGATGCGGAGACGGTGGCACTGCGATCGTATAACCTACGGGTTGAGATGGCCGATCTGGAACAGCAAAATCAACAGCTTCCGCCCGTCAACTTACGAGAAACCTTAGCGACCTTGTCCTTGCCACAGTTTTGGTATGACTTAAGCGAGGTGGAGCGCCGGTTTTATCTGCGGGAGTTTGTCCGAGGCATTGTCATTCATCGTAAAGACGATCGCTGGTGGCTCACCCTTAGCTTTGCCTTTGGTGCGCCTCCAACTTCAACCTCATGGCCGCAGCGTAATTCACCGGCGATCAGCCAGCTCCCCGAGGCTGCGTCATCCCCAGAACTGACACAAAATAGCGAGTGTTGAGGGATCTATCTAAACCATTCGCTGATCGCGGTTGATTGATCGTTAACCGTTACTACCGTCCCCTTCGAGGGTGTCGATGAGCTGAGTTAAATCGCTCACATCGGCGTTATACACCGATTGGCAAAATTCACAGGTCGCCTCTGCACCGCCGTCGGTTTTAATCATGTCGAGTAACTCATCGCGTCCCAACAGTTTGAGCGCTCCCATCATGCGATCGTGCGAACATTCGCAGTTAAAGCGCAACATTTGCACGTCTGGAAAAATATTGAGCCCGATATCACCCAGCAGATCGTTAAAAATCGCCGGGAGAGATTTACCCGCCTGAAGCAGCGGCGTAAAACCCGCAAGGGAGGCAATGCGCGATTCGAGCAGGGACACAAGGGATTCATCTCGTGCTGCTTTCGGCATGATTTGCAAGAGCAAGCCACCCGCTGCGGTCACCCCCTCTGCTCCGACAAACACCCCGAGCAGTAACGCCGAGGGGGTTTGCTCTGAGGTGGCGAGGTAATGGGTGAGGTCGTCTCCCACTTCGCCAGAAATGAGATTGGTGGTGCTGGAATAGGGAAAGCCGTAGCCAACATCACGCACAACGTAGACATAGCCATTTTTACCAACGGCTCCACCGACGTCGAGTTTGCCCTGAGCATTGGGGGGCAGCTCAACGGTTGGATTCGTCACATAACCGCGTACTGTGCCATCCAGTCGTGCATCGGCCAGCACTCGACCGAGTGGGCCGTCACCGTCTAGGCGAATATTCACGCGCGACTCTGCCCATTTCATGCTGGAGACAAACAGCAAGCCCGCCGTCATCGTACGACCGAGTGCTGCGGTGGCGACGTAGGACAGATTTTGACGCGATCGCGCCTCTTCGACAAGCTGGGTCGTAATAGCACCTACACAACGGATACCCCCATCGGCAGCGGTCGCGCGGATCAGTCGATCTGTCATGGACGGAATACTGGAGAAGTTGAAGTTTCGTTACGAATTATCTCTATCTTACGGTGAAAGGCGAGGGGTAAAGCAGATAATTCCGTCGTGTTTGTCTTCGGTTGTATCGTCCGTGGGGGCTGGATCGGATGGGGTGTGGTGAAATGGCGATCGCTAGGAGACATTTCGTAGGGAGGGATCGAGCAAATGCACCAGATCATCCGATCGATGCGGGGTTTGAGTTGACGGTTCTGGAGGGGGGTCTTGCAAGCTGGTGACTGAAGGGTGACTCAATACTGGATCTGGGTTTACCGTCAGATATTTACGAATCAGCTCAACAAACTGGCTCTGATCAATGATCGGCTTCGAGACATAGTCGTTGGCTCCACTTTCTGCCAAAAAACGCTCACGATCGCCCACCATGGCATTGGCGGTGACCAAAATGATCGGTAGGTTTTGCGTGTGAGGATCACACTTTAGGGCTTTGGCGATCCAGAGGCCATCCACCGATTGATTGTCATAACAACTGTTGGTCAAGGAAACGTCCATCAAGACTAGGTCGATCGCTCCGGAGGCCGTTAGTTCAAAAATTTCCAGCACATTTTCGGAATGCACCGCGTTGAAGTTTCCGCGCCGTTTCAGGATTTTCTGGAAAATGCGTACATTGACCGGATCGTCTTCAACCACAAGAACCGTTTGATTGGGTTCTAATGTCGCTCGCATTTGTTCAGACATGCACTTATCCTCCGCCATGCAATAACGCGCATGAGGCTAGTTCGGCTGGGCTACTGTCTTTCCCTTTTTCAGCCCGATCGATTCCCTGTCCGGACA
>RDYZ01000028.1 GCA_004293855.1 Oscillatoriales cyanobacterium
GTCCCACCCGTTGCGATCAGATCGTCGATAATCATGACCCGCTGACCAGGGGCGATCGCATCCTGGTGTAACTCGAGGCGATCCGTGCCATATTCCAAGGCATACTCTGCGCTGTAGGTGGCGGCGGGAAGTTTGCCCGGTTTTCGGGCCGGAATAAAGCCAATGCCCAAACGAGCGGCCAACGGCGTCCCAAAAATAAAGCCTCGGGATTCAATGCCCAGGATCAGATCCGGAGCGAACGCATCACAGGCCGTAGCAAAGTGATCGGTGACGGTGTTAAGCCCGCGTGGATCGGCAAGCAGCGGAGTGATATCCCGAAATAAGATCCCCGGCTGGGGAAAATCGGGAATCGCGCGAATCAGGGTTGCCAGGTCTAAGGTTGAAGCCGTCATATGTCTCGATCAAAATGGGGAGAATCCCTGTAAATTGTGCCAGGGGATGGTCGCGATCTGTCGGACGCGAAAGACGCGCGATCGTCACTGCTACACTAGTTATGCTTTTTAGGTGGTTGGCGGAGAATTCAACGGTTTTTCCGACTATTTGTCCGTCAAGACTGTTCAAGATCCGTTTTCGGAGGTTGACGATCGACGCTGCACCGCCGCGATTGTACGCATGGCTGCATCGACGATCCCGCGTTCAGGTCAATCTCCCCTGTGCCAACAATCCCTAAAGTGTGGCCTTCGCGATTGCCTGAAGCCACCTCTACTTTCCCCCACGTTTACTGCCGAGCCCCAGCGCGTAATGCCCCCGACTCCTACCGCCGAAACCTCTATCGCTTCACCGCTCGACCGGTTGCCAGATTTTGATCTGGCGGATCGAGGCTGCCCGCGCCGCACTCGGACGCAGATCGACCTAACGTTATTGGCGATCGAGGCACTCAATTTAAAAGGCACTCACGACATTCTGAGCCTGACCCAGCAGCTTGATTTGACCCGTATTATTCCCAATCGGGTGGTGCTGTGGCGGGTGCGGAATACCAATCCACTCCGTCGCCTGAATCGCCGTCGTGCCATGACGATCGACGAGGCCAAGGCTCTCACGATCATCGCCTGTCACATTGCCCGTCGTCTCAATCTCGTGATTCGTCAACTGCTCGCCGAAGCGGTGAAGCTGCGCGATCGGGGGAAACCTTACAGCGATAACCCCCACCTCGCTCGCTACCTTGAACGCTTTCGCGTGCATTTTCGCAGCCGCATGAATCCACGCCGGGCCGCCATCATGCTTTACGAAACGGACGATAAGCTTGACGATCTGGCGATCGATCTCTTGAGTAAACTGCTCTTCTGCACCGGAACATCCGGCCTGCAACGTTTTTGGGTTAGCCTGTTCAACGGAGAAATTTCATGAGTGTACGACGCAAGTATAGTTTGCCGGGATGCACCCTAATTCTCGAAGGGGTCACCACCGAAACAGGCGGTAGACGACCCACCATTTCCGCCGTGGTGAATGCCGAGTGCCATCTTTTGGGCCACTCGCAGATTTTGGCGGGGGGTCAGGGTTTTTTACAACAGCTCACGGAAACCCTGAGCGCTTACACCCAAAGCCTGCTCAGCGGCATTGTGCCGGTGATTCCCGAGGGGCATATCACGATCGAGCCCCTGCCCCCCTTGCAGCATCGCTTGACGATCACCGACCCCGGTCTTGAGGCTCCGGTCTCGCTCGACCTGAGTACGTTACAACTGTTTGACCTACTCGAAAGCCTGGATCAGATGTTGGCCGATGCTCGCACGCTGCCCGGTTGGTCTTTGGATCTCAAGCCCCTCACACGGCATCAGGCTCGTCTTGATCCACCCATCGCGGAGCGGGCGACCCCGGCGGCGATCGGCCTTTCTAGCTTGGCGGTTGCCGCCGTAGCCCTCTTCTTCTTACCCATTCCAGAGGTGCGCCGTCCCTCGGAACCTATCCCGGTCAGCGCGGAAGAACAAGCCCAAACCACAACCCCAGACGAAGCCGCTGGGTCAGCGCCCCCTACGGATCTGGCGGCTGAGACGACCAACGCCAGCAAGACCGGCGATCGTCCGGACGCAAAGCGCGATCAGGCCAGCGGTCAAACCGTTCAAGCTGATCCCAAAAAACCAAAAGTTCCGCAAGCCTCAAGCGATAAACCCAAGTCCAGCACTGAGACCAAGGCCAAATCACCCACCGCTGAGACCAGTAGCACCACGAAACCCGCCATCATCTCGGATAGCGATCAACTCTACGCCCTGAGCCTCAAGTTGGATCAAGATCTCAGTGCCAATTGGAATACCGATCAAGCCCCGACCGGTGATCGGGAATACCGGGTGAGTGTTGGTCAGGATGGCGCCATTATTGGTTACATCGGTCGCAGTGAAGGAGCAGAATCCTACGTGGACTCGACCCCGCTGCCAGATTTGCTGTACGTGCCCACGGAAGCCGGAAGCGCGAAGGTGGAAGCCCAAGCCGATTTTCGGGTGGTCTTTGCCGATTCCGGCACGATCGAAGTCAGTCCCTGGGATGGTTACGCTAAAACCCCCAGTACTCCCCCCAGCCTCACCGATGCACCGACGGTGACACAAAGCTTGGATGATCTCAGTACAACGCTCTACGACAAGTTTAAAGATGATCCCAGCTTCGATCGCTCCCTCGCGTATCGTCTGGGGGTAACGGCTGAGGGTACTTTGGCTCAGGTTGAACCCCTAACGGCAGATGCACGCAGCTTTTATGGTGAAACACCACTGCCGGATCTGTACGACCCGGCGGCGGCGATCGCCGTCACGGATGATCGCGTCACCTTAATGCCCCTCGTGGAATTCCGCGTCGTCTTCCAACCCAATGGCGTGATTGAGATTGCTCCCTGGTATGGGATGCAATAGCACGCACCGCGTCTGGTTCGGTTATGCGGGGTTGTCGTGATGCTGTAACCACTGCAAAGCGGCAATAATCTCCGGCGTTTGAGGGCTGTCTGTGGGGTTGGATTCGGGCCAGTACACGATCGATCGATCGATCCGGCAAGCTTGTCCAGCCCAGCCATGAAACTGGAAAATTAGACAGGGAATGTCCACGTGATCCGCCAGGTGTTCGATTTTCTGCGGCCAGTCAGCGGCCATGATCTGCGGGGGGCATTGCAGCACCACGGCTTGAGGTTGCCAAATCTCTACAAAGAGTTGCGCTCGTTCTAAATCATTGACCTCAATGGTTCGGCAATGGTGGCGGCGTAGGTGATGGGCGATCGAAGTCCCCTGCGGTGCGACCTGGGGCGTCGGGGCTAGCAGCGACTCCGGATCGTGGAGATCCACTAAAACAATGGTGGATCGAACAACCTTCGCCCACTCAAAACACGCAGCAATTTCCGGGGATTGTAGCGGGTACTGCAAGCGGAATGTTTCAGGTTGAGGGGTGGGGTGAGGGTTGGAGGTCTGGCGTACGGTGGCGATCGCGATCGCTTGCTTATCCAGGCGATGGATCAGATGTTGGGTCACGCTGTGATATTCGGCGTAAGCCGCACAATCCAGGATCACCAGCCGGGGTGAGAGGCGGGCGACTTTATCGAGGAGATCGTCAATAGATGTGGCGATCGCGGTGTACCAATTGGGTCGATCCAGTTGGGCGATCTCCTGACCCCTTAATCCCTGGGTGAGGACGATCGCCCGGTTCGAGGATGCACGATCGCCGTCCTGAAGTTCAGTGCTTGCAATCTGCGAACGAAATGGGTTTCGTGTTGAGAGACTCCCATCAAACGTTTCCACTTCCCCAAATCCTGGTTTCAAGCCCGGTTTCAAGCCCGGTTTCAAGCCCGGTTTCAAGCCCGGTTTTAAGCCCGGTTTTAAGCCCGGTTTTAAGCCCGGTTGCAAGCCCGATATCAGTCCCGACTCAGCCCCCAGCCCAGCCCCTAGCTCGTCCCCCGGCTTAACCGGAGAGGCAGACACAACCACACTGGGCAGTAAGAAGGTCAGCCGAAACCCAGCTTCTGGGTTGGGTTTCAGACTCAGATCACCGTTCAATAATCGGACAAGCATCTGCAAAAAACCGAGGGCTTCCGTTCGATCGGTGGGCATCATCGTATAGAGCGACCGCAGCGCAATATTCGATCCCAGCATCGGGTCATTACTCTGCAACGACACCATTAAATCGTTGCCGAGCACCTGGGAGAACGAGCGAAAATTCTGCCACGATCCATAACGTCCGAGCACTGATTCGATCGCCGCCGCGAACAAATGCAAACCGTAGCGACGATCCATCGCGATCGCCGTCGGCGTCATCTTCCATCCAGCCACAGTCTGCTCCGACTCCAATAAATCGTTAGGCAATCGCTGAAATCGCTCCTGCACCTGGCTAACCGCCTGCTCAAACAGAGTTGCAAGGGGCGTTACCTCTGCATACAGAATGGTTTTTCCCGCCTGGATGCGTGACACCCAATCGAGCCGCTCTAGCTCATAGGCCATACGAGTCGCGCTGTGATGAATGGCCTGCACCTGTTTTTGTTGAACCTCAGACAGGAGGGTCGATCGCTCATCGCCCAACAGTGCCGCCAAGCTCAAGACCCCCATCAGCGGTGAGGCAATCTCGTGGGTAAAACGTTCCACAATCATGGAAAGATCGCGATCGCTAGACTCCAGATCCGGTAGCGTCACCAAATCAATCACCCCGATCGCGTGCCCCCCCTCTCCCACTGCAATGACATACCGAGCGGTGGGGTGACATAACGCTTGGGCACAGTCATGCAACATCTCCAGCGTAATCGTTGCATGAACCAAGGGGACAATCTCCAGCAACATCGCAGACACATCACCTAGCCGACAAGCAGGCGGCAGCCCCGGATCGAGGAGACGGTGAGGAAACACCAAACCCATCGGATACATGGCATGATCAAGGAGAATCGCCGGTTGCCCACCCGCCAGAAACAACTGACGCGCAGCCGCCTCCACCGTCAGGCGATCGTCTAACAATGGAACAGACTGAATAGGAACCGGAAAGGAAAAGGAGATCACGCGTAAGATTTATCGTAAAAACGGACGGATGATGCAACCCAAACAAGCCTTTTTTTCAGATTACGCTCACTCAATCAAATCCTCTAAAGCTCTCGTTTGCTCCTTTAATCGCTTTGATTGCAAAAATCTAGACTCCTTCAGCATCCACGCAATATAGACCCTAGCGGCACGATTAAGATTTGTTTGGTACGCTCTCAGAATAAAAAATTACACTCTGTCCATTCGTGAATATTTGATACAAAGTGTTACTATCCAATGGCTGTATTGAACGAAGCTTGTTCGTTGTGAGTCCACTCTGTGATGGTCACGCCTACCCTAACGATTTGCATATTCGCACTTGACGTTGACCTCATCGATCAAATTCGCACTGCGCTCGACGACGATCGCTTTGCCGTGACCGTCTGTCACTCGCCCACAGAGTTTATCGAAACCCTTTCGAGCGATTGGTCTCATTTTGATAGTCTCATTTTAGAAGCCCATGACGGCTTGCCCGACTTGGTTGCAAGACTACATCAAGCCAAGCTAGTTTTGCCCGCCATTATTCTGACCACGGCACAGTACGGCAGCGGCAACGATCCGCAGGACTCCAGTTCTGGAAATCGCCTTCCCTCAACCCCACGGGACCGAACATCCCCATCGATCGGGCAATCTCATTTCTACCACCAGGCCGAAGTCTACCTCACCCTGAATCCCGTCAACAGCCTAGAGGATGCCGTCACCCAAGCCCTAGCCCAATTTTTGCAGCTCTCTCCGTCCGACAAGGCCAGTCCACCGTCTTTTAGTAGCAGCCAGAAGATCACACTACTGGAAGAGAAGCAGCGGCTGCTCACCGAAAAGCTCAAAGAACGACTGGGATACCTCGGTGTGTATTACAAACGCAACTCGCAACGTTTTTTACGAAATCTTTCTGCGGCTGAGGCGATCGATCTGATCGAACAGCTTCAAGTCCTGTATCAGGATATTGTACTTCAGTACTTCGATAAAGGAGGGGAGGTCAATCAAGCCATTGATGAGTTTGTCTACTTAGCATTCTTCGCGGATATTTCGGTGACCCGAGTCGTTGAGCTGCATATGAATCTAATGGACCAATTTTCGAAACAGCTACAATTAGAAGGACGCAGCGAAGAAATATTACTGGATTATCGCCTAACCCTAATTGATGTAATTGCCCATCTCTGCGAGATGTACCGCCGATCAATTCCGAGAGAACCCGAATAACGCTTAAATATTGTGGCGTCTCAATCTTCGATTCGATTTCAATATTGACCGGCGTCGCGATCAAGCCTCTCGCCTTCGCCCAGCGTTGGGGCCGCCACCAGTCAACATTACTTTTCAAAACACCGCAGATTGGTCTCAGCCTTCTATGACACCTCCCAAAAAAACGTACGTCCTGAAGCTATACGTAGCGGGTAACACCACCAATTCAGTCCGTGCGCTCAAGACGCTCAATCATATTCTCGAACGAGAGTTTCAGGGGGTTTATGCGCTGAAAGTGATTGACGTGCTGAAGAACCCCCAACTGGCCGAGGAGGACAAGATCCTGGCAACCCCAACCCTAGCCAAGATCCTGCCCCCTCCGGTTCGTAAGATTATTGGTGATCTCTCAAACCGCGAAAAAGTCCTCATCGGTCTAGATTTACTCTATGAGGAGCTGACCGAGCATGGCGCAGACTTGTACTAACTAGGGCATCGATCGGGATTTCCCGGTCTAGGCTCTTCTGTGCGACGGAACTGTGCGATGTAACAAAGTTTCGCCCTTACCATAGTGCAATGCTACGCTGCATCATGGTAAAGGCGTTGATTGACTTAGCCATTGGAGCAGTGGCTTTGGGGTTAACAGGGATGGGCACGATTCTCAGGTGTACCATGCTCTCGTAAGGATCGCATGTGGCATGGCCCGAACCGCCCGCAGCTTGCCTCTAAATCTTCAGTATGACTTAAGATTGATGGCTGAGACTACATAGCTTTCCGTTTTTTCCGTCGTGAGCAGTGTATTTTGCCTGTAATCGACTATTCATTAGACCTCAACTTTGATAAAAACACCCGTGTTCTTGTCTTCTGTGTAGTCTAAAGCAACTCAAATTGACCAGTGGCTAATTTTTGACTCTGTCTTAAAAATTACAACTGTGTCTGATCCCATACATCTCATAAAGAACGATACTCGCCATAGTTAGCACGCACAGTTTTATAAAAATTGATGGAAACTACGACTGATCGCAACAACCCACAAGCACCTTGGGGCGTACAGAAAATCCGCACGATGATCGAAGGATTTGATGACATCAGCCACGGGGGATTGCCAGCAGGGCGGACAACACTGGTCAGTGGCACGTCGGGAACCGGAAAGACGCTGTTTGCGATTCAATTTCTTTATAACGGTATTACATATTTTAATGAGGCCGGGGTCTTTGTGACCTTTGAGGAATCGCCTGCGGATTTGATTAAAAATGCTCAAAGTTTTGGGTGGGATCTGCAAGGGCTGATTGATGAGGGCAAGCTGTTTATTTTGGATGCCTCGCCCGACCCAGAGGGTCAAGATGTGGTCGGCAACTTTGATCTGTCGGCGTTGATTGAGCGAATTCAGTACGGGATTCGGAAATATAAGGCGAAACGGGTGTCGATCGACTCCGTTACGGCGGTATTTCAGCAGTACGAGGCGGCGCCGGTGATTCGGCGGGAAATTTATCGGTTGGTGGCGCGGCTCAAGCAACTTCACACCACGACGGTGATGACCACGGAACGGATCGAGGAGTACGGCCCGGTGGCCCGGTTTGGTGTGGAGGAGTTTGTCTCGGATAACGTGGCGATCGCACGGAACGTACTCGAAGGCGAGCGGCGGCGGCGGACGATCGAGATCCTCAAGTTGCGCGGCACGACCCATATGAAGGGTGAGTATCCCTTCACGATGACCAGTAATGGAATTAACATTTTCCCGCTAGGGGCGATGCGTTTAACCCAGCGATCGTCGAATGTGCGCGTTTCCTCCGGCGTCGAAACCCTCGACAATATGTGCGGCGGCGGTTTCTTCAAGGATTCGATCATCCTCGCGACGGGGGCAACCGGAACCGGGAAAACGCTACTGGTCAGCAAATTTACCCAAGAAGCCTGTCTCAACGGTGAGCGGGCAATTCTGTTTGCCTATGAGGAGTCGCGGGCGCAGTTGTTGCGTAATGCCTACTCCTGGGGGATCGACTTTGAGGAAATGGAGCAGAAGGGTTTACTTAAAATTCTGTGCGCCTATCCTGAGTCTGCCGGGTTAGAGGATCACTTGCAGATTATTAAGACTGAAATTGTGAACTTTAAGCCGTCGCGGATTGCGATCGACTCGCTGTCGGCTCTGGCGCGAGGCGTGAGTAACAACGCCTTCCGTCAGTTCGTGATTGGCGTCACGGGCTACGCCAAACAGGAAGAAATCACCGGCTTCTTTACCAATACGACCGATCAATTCATGGGATCGAATTCGATTACCGACTCCCATATCTCCACGATTACTGACACGATTATCATGTTGCAGTACGTCGAGATTCGCGGCGAGATGTCACGGGCGATCAACGTCTTCAAGATGCGTGGATCTTGGCACGATACGGGCATTCGCGAGTACACGATCAGCGCCAACGGCCCCGAGATCAAGGATTCGTTCCGTAACTATGAAGGCATTATCAGCGGGTCGCCGTCGCGGGTTTCGGTTGATGAGAAAAGCGAACTCTCGCGGATCGTGCGCGGGGTTCAACTGGGTATTCCCAAACCGCCCAGTGGTGCCTCCGACGAGAGCGAGTAGCGCATGATACGCAATCCGTCTTGTTAGCCCTATGCTGGTCACACGGAAGCGAAGGCCGCACGATCGGCAGAGCCGACGCTGGCCGAACGACAAGCTCAGTATTCTTGTTTGAACGGATCAACGGACTCGATCAACAGAACCTTATGGATTTCAAACCCGGTTGGTATATCGTCAAGCCCGAGAAGATTGCGCCCTGTGAGATTGTTGAACTTCAGGAGCTGGTGGCTTTCGATCGCCTTGCCTCCCTCCCCGAGGCTCAGCACTGGGGACCCTTCGCGTCACCCCAGGAGGCGATCGCCAAGCGAGTCGGACTGATTCGTGCGGGTAAATGTCAGCCCCAATAGTGACGATCGGACGATTCGGACTTAATCCAGAATCACACGCACGAGGACGATCGTTGTGTTGTCATGACCGTTTTCACGGTTGGCAAAGTCGATAAGGCTCGTGGTGGCATCGTCAAGATTGGTCTGTGGATCTAGTAACGGAGCAAGGGGGGGAAGGTCATGCCGATCGAGGAGATTGTTATCGGTCAAACCATCGGAAGCCAGAAGAAAAAGCGTATCTTCCGCGATCGTGAAGCTCTGAATATCGGGCGCAACCTCTGTTTCATCGTGAGGGCCGATCGCCTGCGTTAAACGATAGGCATTCGGTAGGCGGTAAGCGCGGCTAGGGGAGAGGCCACTACGGATCGATTCCTGGCCGACGTCATGGTCGATCGTCAGTTGTTCGAGTCCAGCACTGCGGGTGTAGCGGTAGACACGGCTGTCTCCAACGTGGGCAATCATGGCGTCCGTATTATCTAGCCAAAGGGCGGCAAGGGTTGTCCCCATCCGTCCCAAGCCGTGGGCGTGATCCTGATCGTTAATCTCGTAAACGGCACGATTGGCCGCCATAATACCGTCCCGAATCGTGGCCGGATCGGGTATTGATCCGAGCCATTGGGACTGAAAAAAGTCGATCAGGGTTTGGGTGGCAAGCTGACTGGCAATCTCGCCGCTCGCGTGGCCGCCCATACCGTCGCACAACACGTATAGCCCCCGGATCACTTCCCGATCGTGGTCGGGATCAATCCGACGATCGCGCCGCTCCCAAATGGCAAACGTGTCCTCATTGTGCGATCGCTGCAAGCCCACATCCGTCATCGCGGCGTAGGTGACCTGGGGCGGCGCGGCGGCGCTGGGCAAATCGGCGGTAATTTCTGGATCTTCCTCGATCGTTGCAGCCGCCGCGATCGGAGGTGCATCCGCCCAAGGAGCATCGGTTGCGGTGGGAACCTGGCGCGAAACCGGGATCGCGTTATACGCATATTTATCCAGAATGCGACGCAGGCGATCGACCGTCAGATTGGGTGTTCGATCCATTTCAACGAACATGGGACGGAGTGGAGTAGACGGACTGATCCCGGACGGGAGCGGGGTAGCCCTAGCCTCCTCTGGGTGTACGAAGGCAGACTCTTCCGTCCGTGGCTGATCCAAGCGTGGCTGATCCAGCCTCTGCCACAGTCGGACAAGTTCGCGTACCTCCGCCTTGGGGTTTGCCAACGAGGAGAGCTTGGCGGGTCGATCGCGGATCAAACGCTCAAGGCAAACGATCGATTGATTCTCGATCGTGATGTTATCAACCACCAGCACACTGGTACGACAGGCCAACGCCCCCAGCCCAACCCATAAATCCAACATTTGATGCATCCAGTCCAGTTGACGCCGTGGCGATTCCGGTGAGTGGATCGCGCTCATCCAGGATTGCATTAGGGATACTCGGCCATCAAGCCTTGTCCCACAGTGAGGGCAGGTTGCCGCAGTTGGGATCGCGATCCTGGCATGACAATGGGAACACAGCCGCTGTGAAGCTGGTGAGAATCGTGCAGCAGGGTCAGAGGAAGCAGGCATAGGCCAACAAGTCCACCACGAGGGGCGACATGGTACTGGGTTCAAGCAGCAAACACTCTGACGGGCGATCGGCTCAAGGGTCTGGCAGAGCCACGAACGATGGGACGGGGACGTGTCCACCGAGGCCGGAAACTGCATTAATTACATGAACTGCATTTCACCCCGGTTCCTCGGCGTCTGTGGTTGCCCTGGGGATCACCGGGGTGATGGCGGCGATCCATCTCACGTTCACACCACGGTTTCAAGGGTAGATCCATCATTAATGGCAAGTTTAGACTTGGGTTCCGCCACAGCGTCAACCGAGCAAAACGACATTTAAAATTTAAACCTGATATTTCCGGCGGTTGCTGCCTAAGCCACACAGTTGGTGTAGGGTTTCCTGCTCTCGCGGGGTGAGGTCACGCCACTGCCCGGGGGCAAGTCCAGCGATCGTCAAATCTGCAATACCGACCCGGACTAACCGCAGGGTGGGAAAGCCGACGGCAGCCGTCATCCGTCGCACCTGACGGTTTCGTCCTTCTGTTAATACAAGTTCGATCCAAGTTGTCGGGATGGTTTTACGGAAACGAATCGGTGGATCGCGGGGAGGGAGATCGGGCTCGCGATCGAGACAGGTCACCTCTGCCGGTCGTGTGCGATAGTCCTGAATCGTAATGCCATCGCGCAACTGAGCGATCGCCGTCGCATCGGGAATGCCCTCGACCTGCACCCAGTAGGTTTTGGGTTTGCGAAAGCGAGGTTCAAGTAAACGATGCTTGAGCGATCCGTTATCGGTGAGTAACAGCAAACCCTCACTGTCGCGATCGAGCCGACCAACGGAATACACCAACGGTACATCAATATAATCCTTGAGTGTCGGGCGGGGCGACTCTGAGCGATCGCTAAACTGACAGAGCACGCCGTAGGGCTTATAAAACAGAAGATAACGACAAGGGGCAGCCATGGAGAACCTAGAACCGCGATAAATGGTGTGGGGTCGGGGTAAGGCCGATCGCTGCACAGGATTTCAGGCTTAGACCGTAACGAGGTGTCTCGCAACCCGTTGAACATCGCCAAGAAGACGAGAGAAGGCCAAGTTGAGCATGGCTAGACCCCTGATTCTCTCGTCGTGAGCCACCTTCCTGCTGACATCCGAGAATCCAAAACGCCGCTTTCGGCGAACTCACGTGGTACAGCACCGATCGTCTACGGTGGTTGAACGCCTTAACCATAGTTTGAGGCTTCTAACTGTATCGCAGACAGCCTAGAAGATGACCATTGTATGTAAACCTGAGGTTAGTGAAGCATCATAAAACTGGCATATTAACGTTAAATCACACAAAATCTTTACGTTTTTCGTCGCAGCGTATTGTGACCCTAGACTAGCGGATTGTGGTTAAACCATTGATGCTGAGTACGAATGACGCCCATCGAATCCCATCGAATCACGGTGTAACGGTTCGTAACCTCCTATGATCGATCCACGACCACCCCGTCCGCGACCACATGACTTTACTCACCACGACGCACTCCGATCGTCAGCATGGACTACAAGCAAGAACAAATCGCGACCATTCATGACTTTGGCTGTGACCTCGAATTTCTCGAAGCACGAACCATACAACTCAGTGAAGAATCGCCCACGGCAGTTCTGATCCCAGCGCTGTACGAAGAGCTCGAACGTCCAGCACTGACCAAGATTTGCGAGCACCTCGGTCAGTGCGATTTTGTGCGGAGTGTTGTGGTGAGTCTCTATGCCCAAAACTTCCAGCAATATACAAATGCAGTCCAGTTTTTTGATGTGTTACCTCAAAAGACGATCGTCCTTTGGGAAAACGGCAGCCGTGTGACCAGTTTGCTCGAAAAGCTGCGGGATAGTGGACTGGATCTAACCGGCTTTAAAGGTAAGGGGAAAGCGGTGTGGCTGGCGCTCGGGGTGGCTTCACTGCAAGCGGAGGCGATCGCCCTGCACGACGCCGACATCATTACCTACGATCGGTCCTATCCCCTCAAGCTCCTCTTTCCGATTCTTGAACAAGAATTCGGATTATCTTTCACGAAAGCTTACTACGCCCGCATTGGTGAGAGTTCGCGTCGCTTAAATGGTCGCGTCGCCCGTTTGTTTGTCACACCTTTACTGCAAACCTTAATCGAACTATTCGGCTATCGCGATTACTTGCGTTACCTCAGTTCCTTTCGCTATCCCTTGTCGGGAGAATTTGCCCTCACCAGCGATCTGGCGCTGAATACGCGCATCCCCGGTAACTGGGGGCTGGAAATTGGTATGCTCGCCGAGGTGTATCGCAGCGTGGCGGAGAAGCGGGTCGCGCAGGTGGATCTGGGTATTTTCGACCATAAACATCAGTTGGTCGGTGAGACCCACGATCAGGGTTTACAGAAAATGTGTCGTGATATCCTAAGCTCGGTGTTGCGAACCCTAACGGAGACGGAACAGGTTGTCGTCACGATGGATCACGTTCGTGCCCTGCGGGTGAAGTTTCGGCGCAAGGCTCAGGACTACACACGACAATATTTTGTCGATGCGGTCTTTAATCATTTGCCCTACGATCGCCACAAAGAAGAGGCGATCGTCGAAACCTTCGAGAAGCTGATCCTCGAATCCGGTCGGGCATACCTCGAAGATCCCACAGGCGCACAAATTCCCGACTGGACTCGCGCCCTTGCCGTAACGCCGGACTTGCGTGAACAGCTCGAAGCCGCCACGATCGCCGATGCCAATGATGCCCGTCAGTACCTACGCCAAGCCCAGGATTTTCCAACCTCCATCAACTAACACTCCGATCAAATCTCGTCCAACGTCGTTCCGTCTCGACTCCACTCCCCCATGATTGGCTACCTTCGAGGCGAAGCGATCGCCATTACCCAAACCACTGCGAACCGAACCCTACTGATCCTCGAAGTCGGCGGCATCGGCTACGAAATCCAAATTCTGCCGCGTACGATTGTTCAGCTTCCCGCCCTCGGGGACACCGTCAAACTCTTCACCCACGTTCAACTACGGGACGAAGTGCCGTACCTCTACGGGTTTATCTCCAGCGCCGAACGGGATCTCTTTCGTCAGCTCATTGCTGTCAGTGGCATCGGTAACCAGTTGGCAATCTCCCTGCTCGATACCCTCGATCTCCCCGAACTGGTCCAGGCGATCGTGACCGGCAATAGCCGCCGACTTTCCCAAGCGCCCGGTGTCGGCAAGAAAACCGCCGAGCGCATTTCCCTCGAACTCCGTACCAAACTGGCCGCGTGGCGATCGCAATCGCATCTAGATGATGCCCCGACGATCGGCATCCCCCCCGCCCTGGGTGAAGACGTTGAAATGACCCTGCTAGCTTTGGGGTATAGCATCGATGAAACCATCCAAGCGATCGGCGCGATCGCCGTCAACCCGGATGTGCGTGAAAGCCGTGATTCAGAAGTTTGGATTAAGTCGGCGATCGCCTGGCTAAGTCGGAGTACGTAGGATATCAACTTACGTATACCGATTAACGACCTAGTGTTTATACGTAAAACACAACAAAAAAAGGTTTTACAATCCGTTTTGCTACGGTATTCAGACTCAATAAAATCGATGAATAGTGTAGTTTGAAAAAGATAGACTTCTCTCAGGACAATGATCCTGGCTCTTGTAACGTGTTCATTAAGCCTAAAGCTTTAGACCACCTTTAAAGTGTATGAATAAAAGCGAAAACTTTATCGGATCTTCATGAAAAATCTATGCTCTTCATGGAGACTTTATGAAAAAAAATAAGAAATCGCGTATTATTTAAATCACAGGGATTTGTGCAACACAACTCAAGCCTGAAACAAGCTTCGGTTCTGTGGCACTAGCGGATGGGTCGCACACCTGTCCCCACTGCGTTAACGGTTTAGTAATTCGCATTTCACGTCTTTCAGGATACTTGTACAATGGCAGCTCAACGTATTATCGCCTCCCTCCTTGCGGTTGCAGGTAGTGTTTCTCTCGTAGCGATCGTTCCTGGTGTAGCTCTTGCTAGTGGTGGTAGCAGTTCTACCCCCCCTGTGGATGAGCCTTCCGACACAGTTGTAGATGAGCCTTCCGACACAGTTGTAGATGAGCCTTCCGACACGGTTGTAGATGAGCCTTCCGACACGGTTGTAGAT
>RDYZ01000029.1 GCA_004293855.1 Oscillatoriales cyanobacterium
ATTTATCGATCTGGCGTTGGATTTGATGGATTGCGATCCCCGCTACGATGATATTTTTGCCTACGTGTTTGGTAGCACCGTGGTGTTTGATTCCCTGAGCAACGCGCGGATCGTGTTAGGACGGGCACGGATCGTCACCCTAGAGGGGGAATTACTGGAAGCGAGTGGCGCAATGACAGGCGGATCGAGCCAGCATAAAAGCCCGTTACGCTTTGGTGAGGCTGGAGCCGGTGCGCAAATTCCGCAGGAATTGCAGGATTTACGCGATCGGCTGGGGCAAATTGCGGCGGTGCTGGAACGGAGTGAAGTGGCGATCGCAGCGGGATCGCTGTGTGTTAAGGAAACGGCGCGGGCATTGATGGACGCCACGCAAACCGCCCGCGATCTGGATCGTGATCTGGATCGTGCCGATCGTGATCTGACCTCCATCGAAACCCAGCTTGATCGCGCTGTCGCCCAGCTTCAGCAGGTTAGTACCGATCGCGACGCGGCCCAAACCCGTCTCGCCCAACTCGAGCAAACATTACCAGCGCTCACCGCCCAGCTTCAGCAATTTCAAACCCAGCTCGCCGAGCTTGAAGCATCGCAAAATCATAGTGAATGGACCGAGTTACAAGCCATCATTCGTCAGTACGAATCGGATCTACAGCAGCGCGATGCCGAATTGCAGCAGGCTCGCCAGCATCGCAAAGACGCGATCGACCATCACGATCGGTTGCGTGAACAGATGGATCGAGCCGCTCAGCAGCGTCAAGCCCTGCAACAAACCCAGGCCGACGATCGGAGCAAATTGGCGAATCATCGCGATCGCCTTGCCGGTCTCACCCAACAGATCGACCAAACCCGTGCCGCCATTGCGCGGCTGAATACCCAGTTACTGGAGCAAAAACAGGCGCGTGATCGGGCGGAAATCCAGCTCCGCGATCGCCAGACCCAGCAGCAGCAACTTGAGTGGCGTTTACAACAGGAAATCGACCATCAAGAGGGACGACGATCGCAGCTCGAGGCCCTCAGTCAAGATCTGAGCGATCGTCAAGCCGAACTCCCCGATCCGCTGCCGGAACTGCCGGACCATCTACGCGATCCGAGCCAAATCGAAACCCTCCAAACCAGCATCCGCAACCTGGCACGACGCATCGAAACCATGGAACCGGTCAATATGCTGGCCTTGGAAGAATTCGCTAAAACCCAAGCACGGCTTGACAGTCTCAGCGATCGGCTCGCCATCCTTGAAGCCGAACGCACCGAAATTCTGTTACGGATCGAGAACTTCACTACCTTGCGGGTGCGTGCTTTCACCGAAACCTTTGACGCGGTGAACGCAAACTTTTCCCGCATTTTTGCGGAACTGTCCCAGGGGGATGGCTACCTCCAACTCACCAATCCAGACAATCCGTTTGAGAGCGGGCTTAATTTGGTTGCCCACCCGAAAGGTAAACCGGTACAGCGCTTGGCATCGATGTCAGGGGGCGAAAAGTCTCTAACGGCCTTGAGTTTTATCTTTGCGCTGCAACGCTACCGCCCCTCACCGTTCTACGCCTTTGATGAGGTGGACATGTTTCTCGATGGGGCCAATGTGGAACGGCTCGCAAAAACGATCCGACGGCAGGCGGAACAGGCTCAATTTTTGGTGGTGAGCTTGCGGCGTCCGACGATCGAGGCGTCAATGCGGACGATCGGCGTCACCCAAGCTCGGGGGGCGTATACCCAGGTATTGGGCTTAAAGTTGCCGAAAAGTGCATCGTAGCAAAAAAATAGTCTGCTACAATCTAATCAAGATACTAAGAGTTTTAAGGGTGATGAAACGATACAGAAATATTGCTAGTAATGCAGTGTAACTTTTGTTGGACTACCAGACACTATGTTTGGCAATCACTCTTAACTCTGATACAAAATCCCCACTAAATTACATCATTAAAAACCAAGCATATTATGTTTTTAAAAACGATAAAAGTAAAGCAATTCAGAGTACTTAATGATTTTGATATTTCATTTGAGCGAAAATTGTCAGCATCAGTTTTTCCTGTTGGAAGTTTAAACGGCGGTGGAAAAAGCACACTATTACAATTAATATTCGTATTATTGAACTGTTCTCCCAATGAATCGAGGTGTCAATATGTTAAGAATTTGTTTAGTCAAGATGAATCACTACGGAAAATCTTCAATGAAGATTCTCAACAAAAGAAAAAAGAGATAATAGAAGTTGCATCAATGGAAGTAGAGGTAGAAGATTCTACCAACTCTCTTGATTTCTCTATTGTAAATAATCAGTTTATGGGAGAAGAATTTGATCTAGGAATATTGGCTGAATTAGACAGGAGAAGGGGAGAATTAATCAAATACTCCGGCATTGATATAAGTTATCTGGAATCTTCACTATTTAGCTTACAAAATGAGATAGATTCAGGAAAAAACATCGGGATTTCTGAGATTAGAGAGTTACATGAAATTGCCTCTAATATAAAAGAAGAAGAAACATTGCCTATTAGTTTTCGGAGAGTTCTTTCAAGATATGGGAGTCGTCTAAGTTTTGATAGAGAGTGGATAGAAGTAGCTGCCAATGAATTTAATTTTGCATTTCAAAAAATTCAACAGAAAGTTGATGATTTGTCAGAGATTATAAGAGACCTCACAAAATATATATCCTCTCATCGCGATAAGGAGAAAGAGATAAACAATAAACTTAAAGAACTAGGTTATCTACTGTTAACACGACTAGGAGATTACCATGTTTTAGTCTGTAAGACAGAAATTACTATAGAAGAGTTCAAAAAGATCTCAGAGAAAATCTATCTATGTTCTTCTAGTACGCAAGCTTTCCTATTTCTTGAACGCAAGGAAGTACATAGTTTGTTTAGTCGTTTAGAAACTCAAGATATTGCCAACTATTTCAAGTATTTTTGTCAAGTCTTGTCTGAACTTCCGTGTCTCTATATGTATGACTTTTCTCTAGTTAATCAAATAACCGATTCCTTCAAGAAAGCCTCTGATAAGGATAGAGCACAGGCCATCTCAACAGGTGGAACATATGGAAGTTACCTTTCGGAATTGATATCTGATTTAAATTCTTTTTTTCAGAATAAAGATATCACCGTTAGCCCAGATCTTGACAGAGTTATTTTTAAAGTCAAGGGCAAAAATATTGAGTTAAGTCCAGAGGATTTAAGTCATGGAGAGCTAAAACGAATAGGAATATATACCTGGCTTAAGTATACACAGGTAGAAAATTCCGTTGTACTAATGGATGAAATTGAAACAGGTTTGCATCCCGACTGGCAGTATGAAATTGTCAATGAGCTACAAAAATGGTCTTCAGGTAATCAATTTATCTTGGCAACACATTCTTATGAAGTTTGTGAAGCCGTAACGCCCGCTCACGTTAAAGATCTGAATCCAAAACTGACACGATCCAGATCTAAAATTGATTAAAGAGTAGATTTAATACAACTGGTCTCATGGAATCTTCAGAAGAAAATAGCATTTGGGAACATGCCAGAAAAATACTACGCTCACCTCGCATACAGAATAAGCCTATTATTCTGTGCGAAGGAGAAATCCAAGAGAGAAAATCTAGAAATCCATCATCCTATGCTTTGAGAGAAAAAGTACCTGACTCTAAGTTTTATAAAGATTGTCTTCCGTCCAAGTATAGCCGCGAACATTGCCCAGTATTTGTTAATTGTGGTGGTCGAAGCGACGTTATCAAAACATTTCAGGCAATTTCTTGGTTACTAGAAGAGGATAGTGAAAAATACTATATCAGTCATACAGATAATCTGTTTGTGATTATTGATCTAGACTTGAGTCCGAATACTATTGAAGAATATCAATACAGTAATACTGAGAAAATATTTGAAGCACTATATCCTAATTTTATTCGACTTACAGGGAATACCAAAAACCATAAGATATTCACGACAGGACTAATCCATAGAGAAGCTTATTTTGTTCTTCCACAGTTATTGGATGTGTATAAAGAATTCTATCCAAAAGTAATGTATAGAGGGAAAATACTTGAACTGAGATCTATATACGAAGTAGCTTTGTCTCACATTTTAGAGAATAGGGGACTCAAGAAAAATTATGAAGTTATCAAAAATCGGTTTACACGACTGGGAATGAATCTACCTGAGAATATAATGGATTTAGAAGAGT
The DNA here is from genome assembly GCA_004293855.1 of Oscillatoriales cyanobacterium. Lineage (GTDB taxonomy): Bacteria > Cyanobacteriota > Cyanobacteriia > Cyanobacteriales > Geitlerinemataceae > RDYZ01. Next base: position 4,156 of record RDYZ01000029.1, read on the forward strand.
ATTGCAAAGAAAATTTTTTCTTGAAGAACTCTGATCTTATGCCTATAGAATTGCTACTATTTTCCAATATAAAAGAGTTGTTTTGGAAAGAACTTGAATTTGAGGGTGGTAACGATATTTTTTTAAAGGATCAGTTAGAAATGCAAATAGCAAAATTTTTCTCTAGTCACCTTGATGAAGTATTTCACATTCGACATATTTTAGATAGAATTTGCCAGCCCTATCATAGTGAAGGTTGAATTGTCGTAAAAAGAAAGCACATCATAAAACTGTCCTCGAGTTACACAATCCGGTTGGGTGAGTAGGACAGATAATATTGGGGAAGCTCCTTTACTCTCTCGCGAACTTTTCTCTAGTATGCCGAACTCACCCCCTAGGGGGTTTTACTCCACGCCGCAATATTCCACGTCAGCCGATCCCAAGGCGTGGGATCAACACCCTGGAGCCGATCGCTGATGCCAAAGACATCCGCCCGATGCACGATCGGAATCATGACGAATTGATCGACTAACCGATCATTCATTTGGATAAATAACGCCGCTCGCTTCGCTGGATCAAGTTCCCGACTCGCGGCTTCCCACAGTTGATCGTAGGCCGGGTCGCAAAACCGCGAAAAATTTTGACCACTCCAGTTGGTGTCCGGTTGGGACACTTCCCCACAGGTGAAGGTCTTCATATAAATCGCCGGATCGGGGTTTGAGTTCCCGGTTGTATACATTTGTATATCTGCGGGGAACCGCTGCAAGGTATCCGGATTGCTCGGATCACCCGAAAATAGGACACTAGCATCCACATTGCGCAACTCCACCCCAATCCCGATCGCCGTCAGTGCTTGCTTAATAATTTCCTGTGTTTTCTGACGAACCGGCGTTACCGAGGTTTGGAACACAACCTGTAACTCCACGCCATTTTTATCGCGTGTACCGTTGCCGTTGCTATCCGTCCAACCGGCGGCTTCTAACACGGCGATCGCCCGATCTGGATCAAAGGTAAATTCGGGGTTGGGCGATCGATACTGCTCCGGTTCGATCAACGCTAGCCCGGTTCCTTGGCCTGCTTTACCGTAAAGCTGGGTGGCGATCATCTCCCGATCGATCGCCAAGGAAATGGCCTCACGGATTGGCGCAGCGGTCAAAAATGGATGGGGAAATTCCAGCGTCGATGCTATCCCCTCGCCATTCACCTGATTGGGGTCTGTGTAGTTAAATTCCAAACGTTCGGACAACGGGCCAAAACTTGCCAACACCCGACCCCGGCCCTCAGCTTCGAGCGGAGCCAACACCTGGGGTTCCACCTGTAAATTGTCCGCTAAATCCGCATCTCCGGTTTGTAGTACCGCTCGTGCTGCCGAGGTGGCATCCCCCCCACCCTTGATCTCAATCCGTTTAAAGGCCAGCGTTGCCGCGTCTCGATAGTAGGGATTTGGCTCATAAACCACCACATCGCCGGGTTTAAACTCCACCACGCGATAGGGGCCGGTCCCGATCGGCAGGAGGTTGGCCGCCGCCTCGCGAAGGTTGGCGCCATTGTAAGCGGCAAAAATGTGCGCCGGTAGAATCGATCCCGCTGCTCCAACAAAGGGCAACGACCAGGCCGGATTCGGTTCCTTGAAATAGACTTTGACCGTGGTGTCATCGATCGCCTCTACGCGATCAACCGTTTCATACACTCCCGCATTCGTCGTGCCCGTCTCCGGATTGACGATTAACTCATAGGTAAACACCACATCTTTGGCGGAAAATGGTTGACCATCTGACCATTTCAGATTGGGTTTTAATGTCCACGTTACTGATCGGCCATCTGCCGCAACGCCACCGTTTTCGAGGGTCGGTACGTCCGCCGCCAAGACCGGAACCATTTGGCCTGCTTTATCAAAGGTCGCCAACGGCTCTAGGGTAATTCGGCTGGCTTCCCAATCCTTAAACCCAACGGTGAGATGGGGATTAAGAATGGTCGGGGCTTGCCAGGACAGCAGTTTCAGCGTGTCCGCCCCGATCGTCGTCCCCGAGGTCGATCCCGATCGCAGCACCTCCCGATCGCCACAACCCCACAGCAACGACAGGCTGAACATTGAGAGCAACAGCGATCGGCGATGAAACATAGCACCTTCCTAGCAAGCAACATCTAGCAAGTAACAACGGTAGCCAGTGCAGTGTATCTCAGGTCTGCCAATAACTTCAGCCCCGATCGTCTTTTTGATGCGGATCGATTGCCCCCTAAGAGCAATCGTCATCTCGATTGAGTTGAATCGAACCCAAGAGGCTCGTCACCACCAAACATCGGCGCTGCTCATCATTCGTGGCATCACGCCGCTGAAACGTAATCCGACCCACCACGTTGTCACCAGATGCCGGTTTCTGATCCTCAATCCATTTACTGTCCAAGATGCCGCGATCTTCAAACTTGATGCAGTAATCCGCGATATCGCACTTCGCACTGAGCGTACTCGTGGCCGGATCAATCCGAATCTCGGTCGAATCACCCTCTAATAATCCTTGCCAGACTGGACTTGCGTTCGTGCCTTCCGGATGTACCCAATATTGGGTTGCACCGTCACTTTCGCGAAAACTGACTTGCCAGGTACGATGCTGCTGCTTCGACTTGAACTGAGCTTCCCGAGCCGCTAACAACGCTTGGTTACTGGCTAACTTGAGGCGCTGATTGCTCACGAACGTTAACCAGCCCGGAGCTGCGATCGCACTTAAAATACCGATCATGACCATCACGACCAACACTTCAATAATCGTGAAACCCCGATCGGACCGATCGTTCCCCGGTTGGGAACCCGTCGTCGGAGCGCCAAAGCCAAACCCGGATCGCCACGATCGTCGTATTCCGATGAGTTTCTGAGCTAGGACGCGATCGCAGGCTTGATAGCGGCCTTGATGTTGATTCTGATACTGATGAATCATGATCCCAATAATCTCCTCTGGGGATTGCGATATCTGTCTAAAAAGAAGGGTTGTTCTCGTCCTTTGTTTCCGGATCACCTTGACTTCAGAACCATCCCCTCAAAGTACGTTCCATGCACCCCTAGACCCGATCGCAGTTCAGACCCATCGATCGACCCGCTGCGCGATCGGCGTCTTACTGACTCTTGGGAACTTTGTTCGCGACCCCCCGATTCAAAACCTGCGTTTGGATGGCAGGCATAAACCCTTCATTCGCACTTTGAATGCCGGGCTTACCTACCGCATTTCCCCGGATAAACAAAATCACCTTTTGGTTAAAGGACGTCACCTCTTCACTTGCTGATGGATCTTGCTCTAGCAGAGGGTCAGGAATCCGAATACAAGCATAAAAATTACGTACCCCTGTAAAGCCAAACCGATCTAACGTCGCATCACTTGGGGTTTTGGCATACTTATCCGGACAGTCTACACTCGCCGTTTCCTCTTCGTTTAACTCCTCAATCTCAGACATGGGTCGAGAATCGACAAAATCCACCAGGGTAACCAAACCACTGGAATTCTGGGTTCCGCCCTGAGGTGTGCCATCCACCACAGGCCAAGCTTCAAAGCCAGACTGCACCGGGTTAACATAACCGGTCACCTCTAGTCCCTGACTGTTAAACCGGGGCAAGGTAAAGCGTTGGATACGAGCTTTGCCCGCCCACGTTGGATCATCATCATTTCTTGTGAGGTAGTACACCACGAGGGTATAGGCACGCCCAGATATACAGGGCGGCGCTCCGTCTTCGTCAACATCGTTTAAGCCTGCACATAGCTCTTTAACCTTCTCCGGTAGATCATCGAGCTTCCAAAAAGCCAGTACTGGGGTGCTATTCGGCGGTACAAACATATAGTCGAAGAGGCCCGAACATTTTTCGTCTACCAATTTGGCATTAGAACTTTCTGAGGCGACCTTGGCCATACAGTCACCGTCGTAGACATAGACTGCTTCCCGCAGGTCGGTACTGATATAGTCGAGCGCGAGTTGCATTTCGCGCTGTGTCTCGTTACGTGCTGCCTCTCGCGCATCACTGGTCAGTAGCTCGACCATCACTCCAAGCAAACCCGACACAATCAGCGCACCGATAATCGTCGCGACCAGGATTTCCGTTAGGGTAAAACCTCGATCGAGCGATCGAGTACGTCGGCGAATCTGACCCAGGGTCGCCATTAGATTGAGGAGGGTTTTGGCGCGTAGCGATCGGCGTAAATAGGAGCGGAAGATCATTAACAGTCACCAAGGTAGCGTCGGTATTGCTTCAGCGAAGAGTCGAGATCACCCTGCGCCAGACTGGTATAGGTTATGGACATTCAGCACCAAGATAGCAGCGGTATTTATCTAGCGAAGAATCAAGATCGCCCTGTGCCAGACTGGTGTAGATCACCGCTAAGGGAAACCGGGTTTGTTGTCCCTGACCGTTGGTGAGTTGAAGCGAAGCCGGTTCGACTTCAACACCTTCACCACCGATCGCTGCATTTCGGTAGTACACTCGCACTCCCATACCAAAGACGATCGGAACCGGTTCTGTATCACTCTCCGGAGCAATTTCAGAGAGTTGTTCATTGACACGGAAAGACTGTAGGTAAAAATCAAACTCACAGTCCCCATTAACGTCAACCTTCAGGGCGGAATCTGCCGGAACCTGGGGAGCATTCGCTTGATCGTAATCACTACAGGAATAGTTCGTAGACTGTAATGAGTCAAAAACACTGGACGGTGCAGGAACATCCCGTAGATTGCCAGAGGCTGCGGGTGCGGGCAGTTGCTCCAGGTTGCCACCATCTTCAGGATCTCCGGCTTTGATCCCTTGCTCCATCAGAACTCGCACCTGATCAATTTGACCCATCGCAAGTTGGGTAGCCTGTTCCGCCCGTTGATTTTGAATGCGCGTGGCGACAGAGAGGAACATCGGCGGTGTGATCAAAACCGTGACCGCAGAGACGATCAGGATTGCAACCAATCCCTCAATCAACGTCATACCTTGAGTGGATCGCAGAAGGCGCGATCGGGTATGTAACAGATGGAGATAGTAGCTCGGAGTTGAAGGCTTCACAGGACTTTCGGAAACATCAGGTAGAAATTAGAGCGAGCTAAACAGGGAAGGGGTTCAAGGCTAAACGTCAGTCCGTGAAATACCGAGCGAGCAAGTATCGCCCACCCTTAGGGACAATCCACAGCTAGTGATGCATTAGCATCTATCGGCGTCCCGTCAAACGAGGCACAGCGTAAGTTCACGACGTAGGGATCATTCGCGGGTAGTTCACGATAGAACTCTGCCCGTGTGTTGCCAACAGTCGTCAAGCGTGAGGAAATCGGGCCCGGTCGGGTTAGCTGCAACGCGACATCATAACCCCAGTTCCGAGTCGGTGGTTGGTAGAACGGTAAAAGTTCAGCCGCAGTGGGAGCTTCACCCGCCTCCCACGAATCTTGCTCAAACGACGAAGTCGCTTGACTACTAAATTTCAAGTTCAGGAATGAACCTGAGATCGAGAGAGTTTTACCGCCACGAACCTCGAGGAAACGCGGGAAGTTATGCAGACCACCGTAGCTTTGGAACTGTCGTGATGGCGTTAAACCCGCGATAATGACCGCATTTTGGGTCTGTTGATCAGTTGCGGGCATGATGACGCTTTGCTTGTAGGCAGGGGTCTCGCGATCGGTCGCGGTTAGGTAGGTGCTGTTGTACTCTCCAACCCCAACTCCGATGAACATCGGCTGACCATTCGGTGAGATCTGGATCGGGGAGGCGACATCGGCGGGATTTTCCCGTTTCCACACAGAATTGGTGATCGCGACCCCTTCAGAGCTAGTGGCATTGGGCAAAGCTTGATTGAGAAATGAGGTTGTGTTGACCCCCGAATTGGCACAGCCATAGACTTGACGCACAGAACCGCTTGAACTCCGTTTCAGTTCTTGGAGAGCAGACTGTAAGTTACCGCTGGGCAGTCGGACAAAGCCGTCTTCGATGCTGCCATCGCAGAAGTTGTCAGACAGTACGGTGAAGGCATCAACGAGAAATTCGCTATAGCGCCAGCTATCCTGTTCTGGATCGGCAAAACGATCGTCGCGACTATTGGTGTTTCTTCGCTGATCATAAAAGTCAGATGGCCCCCAATTCACTTTGTCCGCCAACGTATAGTTAAACTCCTCGATCGGATCGTCACAACTGTCATCACCGGACTCCTTATGGCAGTTAAAGTCACCCTGGACATAGGTGGGATTGTCCGAAATGAACGTCAAACCATAGTTTGCGAAACCACCCTGATTCGGACGTGAGAGGTCGATACCATTAATCACCCGAAAACCGTGGGTTCGTCGTGCTGGGTCTGGAATAAAGTTGACGGCTTTAGCACTGATGCCATTGTCTGGATCGACCGCTGGGTCTTTGGGAGCTAGGGCGTCTAGATCCGAACAACCGCGATCGGAAAACTTCGTACATGTGCCACCGGCAGGCCGAGCGATGCCATCTTCTCGCATCGCATCTTCACGAAACGCGAAGACAATCCCACCATCCTTAGCAACATCAACGTCACTATTGCCACCCGTCAGCCAGGTGTTGCCCTCGACTGTGCCGTTGGCGACTGACTCGTCAGTGTTGTCGGCCAGCATTCCCACATCGAGATTGAGCGCACGAGTCACAAGCTGCTCACGACCATCGAAGAAGGCCGTGTCCTTAAATGCAACCCGATAGTAGGCGTCTGTATCTCCCGATGTTTCAGCCATATCGGCGTAAATCAGACTGTATTTGCTGCAATTGGGATTCGGCTTATCTGCGGTCGCATCGTTATCGCAGCCCTCTCCTGGATCATTGCCGCGATCGACGTAAGGCAAAACCCAAGAGGCGATCGGCTTCGGTTTCAGCGCAATCTGTTCGAGCGTCGCGAGATCCACAGCCTCATAACTGGCTGTGTTTACGCTACTGATATAGCTTTCTGGATCTTCGGCTTCTTGGTCGTAGCTTTGATCACTGGTGTATGACAGCGGCTCACCATCCAGAACTTTATTTTTACGTGCGTTTAAAACTCGGGTTGGGTTATGCAAATTGTAGCCATCTTCACCTGGATCAAGGCGTCCATTTTTGTTGAGATCTTCAGTGAGAGCAAAGAGGGGCTGATCATCAAGATCACTAACCAATCCATCACCATTGAGATCCACTGTAGACGTGAGATAGTCGTGCTCGTATTTAGGGAAAAGATAGTAAAGCGAAGGGTATTTTGCCTCCGTAGAACACAAGCTGCTGGCTAGGCGAATAAACCGAGCTTCTTCTTTGGCATTTGTCGGTTTACCGAAGCCAAAGTAGTTATTACCAGTCATCTTTCCTGCGGGGGCATCGGGGTCTTTGGGATCGCTAAAGTCGCAGCCCACATGAAGCACAACACCAGGGTAGTAGGTGGCTCCACGGTGACGGAAAATGTCGAATTTACCATTGCCGTTAATATCTTCGTTGAAATCTGAAACGCCTGTATCTTTTGTACCGTTTCCGTTCAAATCCCAGAAGGTTTTACCATCATAAAATTCGGATGGTAGCGGCGGCTCAAGGTCGGCTTCGTTTAAGGTGTTGTTGACTTCACCGTCTCCATTGAGATCCTCGCTACGGGGTGTAAAACCATAACGTGGGAAAGGAGCTTTAGTCGCTGGAGAGTTTACTTCATAGTTGTCACTATTACCGCCAGTTTCTGGTTTTGTGAATTCATCGAGACGGTTGTTGTTGTTCCAATCTTCATTGAAGTCATGGCTTACTCCATCTAGGCCCGTGATGCTAATCACCCCAAGTTTTCCGTCACCATTTAAGTCTTCCGAGAAGAATAGATCTTGAATGCCATCGTGATCGAAGTCCTCACCAAAGTCGATTTTACGGTCATCATTACCTGCCCAGTCTTCAACCTGAAGATTAGAACCGGTCACTTCAACTTTTCCGAGCGGCTTGAGGTTTCCATTGTTGTCATAGTCCCCCTCTTCTAAAACTTCAACGTCTCCGCTTCCTGCGGTATCGCTATCAAAGTTCAAGTTGCCGTTGTAGTCTTCATCAAGCAAATATTTGACGTAGTACTGATACTGACCGACAGGGGTTTGCTCAGTGATATCGATCGTGGTGTCGGCGATCGTGGTGGTATCGGTGACTCGATCAAATCCAAAGCGAGAGGACTGAAAACCGAAGTGGCGATCACGATCAACCTGTTCCTTTTCCATCACAAACCGGGCAAACTGGGCGATCATTTTGCGTTCAGTTTTTTCCGTAGTGCTAATTCGGCTTTCGTTTGCTCGTGCCTCAAGTGCTGCAATGTAAGCGTCTGGCGAGGGAGGGACTCGTGCAATTGCTGTGTAATTGTCGCTCAGACTGGTGGGTGCATAAATCACCATCGTCGGGACTGCTGGAAGTAACTTACCATTGCCGTCAAAATCTTCCCCCGCGTCCACAACGTTGTTATGGTTTAAATCCTCATGGGGGTAGTAAATGACTTCTCCATCTTTCAATCCACTATTTGCAGCGGTACAAACCCCATCATCCGCAAACGTATCAGCTTTAATCCCTCCACTGGTTAAAGAATAATTATCAAGCTCACAAATTCGGTTATCCAGCGTTTGCAAAGCTTTATCAAGCTGGAGTAGCAAATTATCGTTGGTTAGTGGTGCAATTTGTTCATAGTCAATACCGTCAAGAAAGGTAATTTGATTGGCTAAAGCTCCAAGTGTAATTGCCGCCGTATGCTTGTTCGTATTGTCGGCAAAACTATTGAGATCATCGGTCATCGATCGCCGCAGGTTAGAAAAATCTCCCCACTGGGTCATCGATGGATACGGATGCTGCACGTCATTTTGTTTGGCCGGGAAAGCACCATCGGGATCACCGGCAAAATTTGCCAAACGAGCCAAAGCTTCACCAACTTCAGTTGCTTCAAAAAAACCTTCTTTGAGATTTAGTTCCCAACCATTCGTTCCGCGACCAGCGAGGAAGTCCATCGCCAACTCTTCACTAGAATCTCCAAAGGTCGGACCAAACCAGGCTCCTAACTCGGATTTCATCGGTAATGGCTCAAGCGGCATTTCAAAAATGGAACTGCGTTTGAGGGTTTCACCAGTTCCTGGATGCACGGTGGAGACGATCGCAGCATAGGGCGGCGTTTTGGACTCGCTGTTTTCACTACGCGGATCATCGGAATGGTAAATCGCGGTTGTCTGAACCGCAGCCAGGGGATCACGCAACGATCGACGCTGAAGCGACTGGTGTGGACGACCGGACGTCAGTTTGTCTTCATCGATTTCTTTCAAATCAGGCACGGTTGAGAGGGGATCGCCACCGAGTTCCAGTCGCTGTCCAACGATCGCTCGCATTCCCTCACGCCACGCACGGCGCTCCCAATAACCATCCAACCCTAAATCCAAGGGGTCAGAGCCGATCGGTGCTACATTTCGGGTCAACTCAGGTTTATCGCTAGTAACTTGATCCCCTGTTTTAACCCCCAACGAAGACAGCAACAAACTTTCTTTTCCGGCATAGCCTGGATTGGGGCCAAAGCGATCGTCAGCACGATAGAAGTCATCGATATAAGGACGGCTAGACGAACTGTTGAGAATACGTCCATCTTTGACAAAATTACTATCTTTCCATGTCGGATCTGTGCCTGGCGTCTGTCCCCGACTTTTCGTCTCGTCTTTGGTAAATAAGAGAACTGGATCTAGCAGAACATCACTCACGCTTGCAAGAAACAAAACGGAGTCATTATCTGGTGTGATCTGGTTTGTCGTTTCCCCATACTCAACCGTCGCTTCATCGATCCACCGGTGAAATACTGCACCACCCGTTTGAGTATCAGACGTTGCCCGCCCGATTAGCATTTGCCCACGAAATGTCTCACTGCCGTCCGAATCTTTCAGGACGTTAATGGTATTTTCGGAGGTGCTAGCACCCGCTTTAAACAGGCAGGAACCCGGCCCACTCACAAGATAGCTTTGAAAGCGATTCTTGAAGCGAGCATGACCTACGACGAGGCTGCCCTCGGTGTGCATCGCACCGTTCCACTTGAAAGCTGGGCCAGGGAAGATCTCTAGATCGTTCCGAAACCAAGCTGCCCATTTGTTACCCCGATCGGCTTGCCGCTCCTGCTGCAACTCCAACGTGGCCAGTGTTCCAAACTCCGTATCAGGGATCGCAACGGCGGTAATCTGAAAGTTTTTCCGTAAAATCGATGTGCTTACAGGGTCACGCAACCAGCCTGACTCGATGCGAGTTGTCGTCTCATTGGAGCCACAACCTGGCTTTGGATCACCGGAGAGTGGACCTTGACGAACCTCTAGGGCTTGGGCTCGTTCTTTGACTTTTCCTTCAGTTTGGTCTTTGAGTTTGTCAACATCGCCATCGGGTGTGTTCCAGATGATCGAGTAGGCCACGATCGTATCGGGGCGACCATTCTCATTTTCATCATCAGCCTCGCCGTCACCGTCATTGTCAACACCAAACGCCCAGGCATTAGCATCTTGTCCCGCAATCTTCAGACGCTCCTCACCAGGAAACGTATAAACCT
>RDYZ01000147.1 GCA_004293855.1 Oscillatoriales cyanobacterium
CATAGAATAACAAAAGCCTGCAAGCATTATTATGTGGCAAGTGCTTAGACGCTTCCAAATTAGTTCTCCACGCTCTCTGCATCTCTCTATCTGTAAAATTCACCTGTGGCATAATCTAGATCAATGTTTTAGTAAGCAGTGAGAATGATTGACTAATAAAACTCGAAGAATTAGTAATAGGATTGTAGAATTGCTTCGCTAGACTTCTTGTGCGAAGTTCTATAATCGTTTAATTGGAGTCTTGGTGGATTTGAGGTATGGGGAGACTCATACGAAATAGCCACATTGCGACTCTGCTTATTGTTTAAAATATCACCTTTGTGATTCATACAAAAAGCCTACTTATGCTAGCACCGAAAGGTAGTTAAGAGTTTGTCTTCAAGCGTGGCATCGATGCTGTCACCCTCGAACGCCTTTGCCCTCCAGTTTCTCAAGCATATCTTGAAAGGCCAAGCAGCTCGACCACAGGTTCATATGATGTAAGACTTCATATCTCATCTACAATGCCTGTCTTCTTACTTCTTCTGTACTTCTACCATAATCATGCAAAAGGTATACCGTGAACTTTGCACTACTTCGCTAAATTCCTACGACTAATCAGCCTTCGTATACAAAGCTAAAAGTACTGTAAATATCTTTCTATTTTGGGAGATTAGCATGAAGCTTAGCTCCCAGATTCGACATAATAAAAAAGGCGTCACCATGGACGCCCGTCACCCCTAAAACATTTTTGCCACACTAAATACCAACCAAGACCAAGCTAGGCGGCTTCATCTGCATCATGGGCAAAACGGTTGTACAGAAAATCAAGCGCCTCATTGCGTAGGTCGTAATACAGCGGATCTTCCATCATTAATTCTCGATTTCGTGGGCGAGAAAATGGATCTAAAATTTCCCCAATCTGTGCCGATGGACCATTGGTCATCATCACCAGCCGATCGGCTAAAAATAACGCCTCATCAATATCGTGAGTCACCATTAACACCGTGCAACGGCTATCATTCCAGATTTGAAGCAGCTCCTCCTGTAGCTCCTCTTTTGTCAGTGCGTCCAAGGCTCCAAACGGTTCATCCAAAATCAAAACCTCAGGACGAATCGCCAACGCTCGCGCGATCGCGACCCGTTGTTTCATCCCGCCCGATATCTGGGTCGGCTTCTTCTCCATCGCTTCGGACAGACCCACCCGTGTCAGGAAATCCCGAGCGATCGAACGTTTCTGGCGCACCGACTCCTCTGGATAGGCTGCATCCACCGCCAGATAAACATTCTCAAACGCCGTGAGCCACGGCAGCAGGGCATAATTTTGGAACACCACCATACGATCCGGGCCAGGTTTCTCGATCGTGCGATCGCGCAAGGTCACACTTCCCCCGGTCGGATGCGCAAAGCCCGACACCATACTCAGTAAGGTAGATTTACCGCAGCCCGAGTGACCAATCACACAGATAAATTCACCCTGTTGGACACTCAAATTAACATTTTCAAGAACGGTATAAGACCCTTTCGGCGTAGGGTAAACCTTAGAAACATTTTGAAAATCTAAGTAACCGGTCTGGGATGGTGCTGTGGTCTTCATTATGGGATTTGCGGTGGAATTCATTGTGGGAACAGAGCCTGAAACAACCTTAACTTGCATCATGATACCGGTATGGAATGGTCAAAAAATGCGAAGGTTCAACGAAGTGAGAATCAACCCGTCTATTGCTCAAGCTTCAGCAATATTTGGGATCTTACGAATATCCAGAACCCCTATATTAAACCCATAAAATGGTTAGGTATCATGAATTTAATACAGAGTTGTGGTTCTAAATTATCCGAATCAAGTTCTAAGCAACGGCGAGACCATTGTTGCTGAGCAAAACTTCAGCAATGTACACATTGTTACTAATCTCGAGATGGGTGAGATATTCGATCGGGTCATCCGGATTAAACGGAATGCCATCAAATAGAGTGATCGGATCGCGGCGATATTTGGTATCCAGAAAACCAAGCTCTCGGGCTGCGGTGCTGAATGCACTAATGCGGCAAGTCCGCTCCAAAATCTCCATCCAGTTACGCGGAAATGGAACATCACCCCAACGTGCTTGTTGTGTCATAATCCACAGGGTTTCTGTACGACTTGGACGATTGACTCCCTCTCCAAAAAATTGGTGGTGTGCGTATTCCATCGGTTTATCGATACTGCAAACCCGAGATTTTGGATCACCGAGTTCGATGTATTCGGCGGGAACTCCCACATAGGCACGATCAGACAGTAAGGTTTGAATTTCGGTCTGATTTGCAGGGTCCGCACAATATTGACACGCTTCTAGCAGTGCCTTGATTAGGGCGATGTGTGTATTGGGATAAGCGTTCGCCCAGTCTTCCCGAACCCCAAGAACTTTGCCGGGATGGCCTTGCCAGAGTTCCAGATCTGTGGCGATCGTAAAACCAACCCCATCCGATGCTGCTCGCAGGTTCCAAGGTTCACCAACACAATATCCATCAATGCTTCTCGATCGTAGATCGACCAACATTTGTGCTGGTGGGATGGTTTCAATTTGAACATCATGATCAGGATGAATACCATGACCAGCCAACCAGTAGCGCAACAGCAAATTATGCATCGAGGCGGAATGCACAACCCCAAAAATATGACGCCGATCTTTGGACTTCAAGAGATATTGCTTGAGGTCTTCTGCGGTTTGAACTCCATTGTCGTAGAGAACTTTTGATAGGGTAATGGCATTGCCATTTCGAGCCAGAACCAGTGATGTCAACACGGATGTCGGCATGTTTTTCCACCCACCCACCGTCATCCAGCTTGGCATTCCCGAGGGCATTTGTGCTGCGTCAAGATAGCCACCACCGATACCATCCGCAATCCCCCGCCAACTGGTTTCCCGCACGAGGCTGACTTCGTCAAGGCCATGCTTTTCAAACAAGCCTTTTTCTTTGGCGATCGCCAGGGGAGCGCAGGCGGCTAGAGGCACAAACCCTAAGCTAATATTGACTTTTTCGAGTCCATGACGTGCTTTGACCACCTGTTTTTTAGCCTTCATCTGAGCCACACGTTTTTGTTGGCTCAGGAAGTAAACTACCTCCGATCGCAACTTGTAGTAACTGGGATGTTCGATCGCTTTAAGACGATTGCGAGGACGTGGGATATCGACTTCTAGAATCTGTCCAATTTGGGAGGCTGGTCCACTTTCAAGCATGACGATGCGATCGCTTAGCAACACAGCTTCGTCAATATCATGGGTGACCATGACCGCTGTTACGCCGTAGGCTTCACAAATTTGAGCGAGTCGATCTTGCAGGTTGCCCCGAGTCAGAGCATCTAAGGCCCCGAAGGGTTCATCCAGAAGTAATAGTTTAGGACGCAGGGCGAGAGCGCGGGCGATCGCGACCCGTTGTTTCATACCACCCGAAAGCTGCTGGGGAAGCTTGTCCGCTGCATGGGCTAAGCCTACCAATTGGATGTGTTCATCCACAATATTCTGGCGTTCAAGCTTGGGTAAATCTCCCATCACAGCATCGACCGCTAGGGCAATATTCTCACGAGCTGTGAGCCAAGGAAGTAGAGAATAATTCTGGAAGACCACCAT
>RDYZ01000030.1 GCA_004293855.1 Oscillatoriales cyanobacterium
AACCCAGACGATCGCGATCGGGCGATCGCACCCCAGCCGCTCCATCCCATCCAGACCCAAGTATTTCCCCCAAACCCATACCGCTCGGTCGCACAGTTTTCTACACTGGTAGGCAATTCTCACCCTCCCTCTCGCTGAATGCCCCGACCCTATGGCGCTCCAATCCCTCGTTCGTACCCTCTCCCGATCGCCCCTCACCGAAGAACTCCTCACCAAACTCGATAAACAGCACGTCCTCAAGCTGACCGGTGCATCACGCCTACCCAAAGGGCTCGTGGCCTCTGCCTTGGCGCAAAAAATCAGCCGGGTGATGTGTGTGGTCACAGCAACCCTCGAAGAAGCTGGACGCTGGACGGCACAACTTGAGGCGATGGGCTGGGATACCGCGCAGTTTTACCCGACCACCGAAGCTGCGCCCTACGAGCCGAACTATCTGGGGGAAATGACCTGGGGACAAATGCAGGTGTTGGCCGACTTGATGCCGATCGCCAATGCCGCTGATGGTGAGGATACGACACTGGCGATCGTCACCACCCAGCGGGCACTCCAGCCTCACTTACCACCACCTCATGTATTTCGCGATCGCAGCCTGACCCTGCAACCGGGGACAGAGTGGGTGGCCAGCGAATTTGAGCGGCGCTTGGTGGGTCTGGGCTACGAGCGTGTGACACTGGTGGAGTCGGAAGGGCAGTGGAGTCGGCGCGGCGATATTGTTGATATTTTTCCGGTGGCGGCGGATCTGCCGGTGCGGCTGGAGTTTTTCGGCGATGAACTGGAGAAGCTACGCGAGTTTGAGCCGGGAAGCCAACGATCGCTAGATACCCTAACCCAGTTGGCTCTAACACCGACCAGTTTTAACGAAGCGATTCGCGAAAGCCTTGAGGAACTCGGTGTCGAGTTCGATCCGAGTCAGCCGGAATTGCTGTCGATGTATTTGGGGACGGCGTTCGATCGCCCCGCCTCGATTTTGGATTATCTGCCCCCAGGCTCGATCGTGGCGATCGATGAGCCGGATGCCTGCCGGGGTCATGCCGATCGCTGGGTCGATCATGCAGCGGATGAATTTACACGCCAACGGGTACGGTATCCCGAGATTGAACCCCTACACCGCCGTTTTGATGACTGCTTGGCCGCCAGTCCGATCGCCTTTGATCGTCTGGAACTCACGGAACTGGTGACCGACCAGGGTGGCCTTAATCTCGCCAGCCGCCGCATTCCCGCCTCACCCCACCAGTTTGCCAAACTGGCCGAAGTCCTGCGAGAAGAGCGAGATCGCCGGTTTAACATTTTCCTCATTTCCGCCCAACCGAGCCGATCGGTGGCACTCCTGCAAGAGCATGACTGTCCGGCACAATTTGTCCCCAACTCGAAGGACTTCCCCGCGATCGATCGGCTACAAACCCAGCGCACACCGATCGCCTTGAAGTATGCCGGACAGGCCGAACTGGAAGGCTTTGTCCTGCCGACGTTTCGCCTGGTGGCCGTCACCGATCGTGAATTCTTCGGCCAGCACGTTTTGGCAACCCCGAGCTACGTCCGCAAACGTCGCCGCGCGGTGTCGAAAACCGTCGATCTCGACAAACTCCAACCCAATGATTTTGTTGTTCATAAAGATCACGGCATTGGTCAATTTATCGAGCTCGAAAGCCTGACGATCGATCGCGAAACCCGCGAATACCTCGTCATTAAATACGCCGACGGAACCCTGCGCATCGCTGCCGATCAGGTCAACACCCTGTCGCGTTACCGCAAAACCAGCGAAGGCCAACCGCAGCTCCATAAAATGTCCGGCAAAGCCTGGGCGAATGCAAAAGCGAAAGTCCGCAAATCGATTAAAAAAGTTGCTGTCGATCTGCTCAAGCTCTACGCCCAACGTGCCAAACAGCAGGGCTTTGCCTTCCCGAGTGATTCCCCGTGGCAACAGGAACTAGAAGACTCGTTTCCCTATCAACCCACCCCCGATCAGCTCAAGGCCGTTCAGGACATTAAACAGGATATGGAAGCCGATCGCCCGATGGATCGCTTGGTCTGTGGCGATGTGGGTTTTGGGAAAACCGAGGTGGCGGTCCGTGCCATTTTTAAGGCGATCACCTCCGGCAAACAGGTCGCCCTCCTCGCCCCCACCACAGTCCTGACCCAGCAGCATTACCACACGCTCAAAGAACGGTTTGCACCGTATCCGATCGAAGTAGGTCTGCTCAACCGGTTTCGTACTGGCAATGAACGCAAGCAAATCCTGCAACGTTTGGAAACGGGCGAGTTGGATTTGATTGTCGGCACGCAGCAAATTCTTGGCAAAGCCGTCAAATTTAAAGACCTTGGCCTGATGGTGGTGGATGAAGAGCAACGTTTTGGGGTCAATCAAAAGGAAAAAATCAAGGCCCTCAAAACCGAATTGGATGTTTTGACCCTGTCGGCAACACCGATCCCGCGCACGCTGTATATGTCAATTTCAGGCATTCGCGAGATGAGTTTGATCACAACACCACCACCGTCACGCCGCCCGATTTCCACCCACGTGGCACCGTTTGACCTGGACACCATCCGCAGTGCGATTAGTCAGGAGATCGATCGCGGTGGTCAGGTGTTTTACGTCGTGCCGCGTGTGGAGGGAATTGAGGACGTCTCAGCAAAAATCCGCGAGATGGTTCCCAGCGCACGGCTGGCGATCGCTCACGGCCAAATGGATGCGGCGGAGTTGGAATCGATCGTCTTGGGGTTTAGCTCCGGCGATGCGGATGTGTTGGTGTGTACGACGATCGTCGAGTCCGGTTTGGATATTCCGCGCGTCAACACCATCTTGATCGAAGACGCACAAAAGTTTGGTTTAGCCCAGTTGTATCAACTCCGGGGTCGGGTTGGGCGATCGGGCATTCAAGCCCATGCGTGGCTGTTCTATCCCGCCACCACCACCCTGACGGAAACGGCACGGAAACGGCTGCGGGCGTTGCAAGAATTTAGCCAACTCGGTTCGGGCTATCAGCTTGCGATGCGGGATATGGAAATTCGCGGCATTGGTAACCTGCTCGGGGCGGAACAATCCGGTCAGGTGAACACGATCGGCTTTGATCTCTACGTGCAGATGCTCCAGGAGGAAATCCGCGAGATTCAAGGTCAGGAAATCCCCAAGGTGGACAACACTCAGATCGACTTAAAAATTACGGCCTTTATCCCGACGGATTACATGCCCGACCCCGATCGCAAGATGGCCGCCTATCGATCGGTAGCAACCGCCGCCAATCGCCTCGAACTCAGCCACATTGCAGCCTCCTGGGTCGATATTTATGGCCCCTTGCCCAAGGGAGCCGTGCAGTTACTCGCCGTGATGGAGCTGAAGCAGGTGGCGAAACAGCTCGGATTTTCACGCATCAAACCCGACGGCCTGCAACACGTGGTGCTCGAAACACCGATGGAAGCCCCCGCTTGGAATTTACTGGCCAATCATTTACCGAAGCATTTACAAAAGCGGTTTGTCTACTCACCGGGCAAGGTGACGGTACGTGGATTGGGGGTACTTCCGGCGGATAAGCAGTTACAGAGTTTGATTGAGTGGCTCGATCACATTCAGGCCGGTTTGGATCAGGCCCACGCAGCGGAGGTGACAACAAAGGAGGTGGATACAGAAAGGTTACTAAAGGTGTAGATCACCGTAAACCACAGGTTTGTCAGGTCGTCTAACAGTCGCGTTAGGCTTGGGGATGTCCACCCAGCCGCATAAACCCCAGGTGGCTAGACATCCCGTTTACCGAGCAGCCAATAGGTGGTCGTGACACCACGACCCTTGACCTCAATGTTGCCGCGCTTTTCAAGCCGGTAGTTGACTTTGAGCTGGTTGTAAACACCCTGCGACACCTGAATACGGCCTGGTATGCCGTGGGATTCGAGTCGGGAGGCCAGATTCACCGCATCGCCCCAAATGTCGTAGATGAACTTTTTCGTGCCGATGACACCCGCGATCGCGGGACCGGAATTAATGCCGATCCGCACCTGGAGGTCATGGCCGTGAATCGCGCCCAATCCCTGCATATAGGTCTGCATCGCCAGCGCCATGTCGGCGATCGCCTCCATTCGATTGGCATTCGGGGCTGGAATCCCACTCGCCACCATGTAGGCATCACCGATCGTCTTAATCTTTTCAAGACCGTATTCATCGGTAAAGTGATCGAACTCGGAAAAAATCCGATCGAGTAAACTCACCAATTCGATCGCCTCAAGCTGGGCTGCGAGTGGTGTAAAACCAACGAGATCGGCAAATAAAACCGTCGCCTCCTCGAAGTATTCCGCAAAATATTTATCCTTATCGTGATCCTGCTCCTGGGTGAGACGATCGACGATCGTCGCAGGCAACACGTTACGCAGCAGCATATCCGATCGTTCTTTTTCCCGATTCAGTTCTGCCGTGCGTTGCTCGACCCGCTCCTCTAGCTCATCAAACGATCGTTTTAAGGCGGTAGACATCCAGGTAAACGAATTCGCCAACGAATTCACCTCGATCAAACGACTGGGCGGAATCGACTGTTCAAGCTGTCCACTCGCCATCGCCTCGGACGCATGAACAACCCGTAACACCGGGTCTGTAATCCAGCGGGAAAATATCCAACAGGAGAGCATCGCCAGGATCAGTGCCGCCAGACAGAGCAGAGCGGTGTTGCGGGTATTGGTGTGGATTTCGGCCATAAAATCCGCCTTGGGAACCACGATGACAATTAGCCAATCGAGGCCGTAGTCATCCTGAAAGGGGGAAACGTACAGAAAGTTGGATTGGCCGTCGGCTTCAAAGTTGATTTGAAGGGGTTCGGTGATGTGGTGCAAGTCCTGAAACCGATCGAGCAAAAAATTCGCACTCGATCGCAGCAAGGGATCATACCTCTCCTCACTGGCCTTCAGTCGCACGTAGGACCCTCGCCCGGACTGAATCAACGGCTGATCTCGCATCGAACTCGCAACCAGGTAACCATTGCGTTCCAGGATATAAATCTGACCCGATCGCAGCGATCGTAGGGTTTGTAAAAACTCACCGATCTGATTCAAGCCAATCTGACAGGTCAAGATGCCTTGAAACTGTCCGGACTCGTCGTAGTACGGCGAAGTTGCATTCATTTGCAACAGTTTGGGATAGCTATAGTTGGAGTACACCTCACTCCAGGTGGGCCGCTTCGCCACGTCGCCCACCTGATAAAACGGGCGTTGGCGGACGTCATAGTTGGAAACCGTTCGGACTCGGGCGCTACGTGTTCCGTTCGTATCGAGATTGTAAAATTCGAGGTTACCGCCACCGGGGGTGAGTTGCTCGGCCACCTGGGGTTGTTCATTGACATCCAGGCGGTTAACCCAGCCCACCCGTAGGGATTGCGCGTCGGTGTTTGCAAAGCCAACGTACCCGATCGCCGGATAGGTTTGAACCTGTTGCCAAAAATAATTTTGTGCTGCACCAATCTGGGAAAAATCCAGCAAACCCAGCTTAATGGCATTCACATTCACCCGATTCACAAGCTGTGGCACTTCAATATAGGTGCGGATGCGCTCGCGGGTACGTTCGGCCACTTCCACATGAAGCCGCATGGCCAAGTTGCTGACCGATCGCTCACCGCTCCGAAACGATAGCCATCCCACCAGCGCAACCGTTCCCATAATTTGCAGGAGCAACGGCACAACCAAAGCGGTTCGCAACTTCAGATTCCAGTGAGCAAACTGCCGCAGCGCCTCCCGTAGATTGGGATGACGTGAAGCGAGTGAAGAGATGTGGCGATCGGCCATAGTCTGCCCCTAAAAAGAGCGTGATGCACACTCATCACTTCCAGTTTTCGACGATCACAATCCGGATCTGGAGTGGACTCACACCCTGATCACCACTCAAACCCGGCCAAGCGATTGCTGGTCATGGTGTTGACGATCGCAGTGCTTCCGTGTGAGCCACATGATACACCCCAAATTTCGAGGTTTGGCGGATATGCAACAAATAAGAAAGTGGACACAACTGGACTCGAACCAGTGACCCCCACGATGTCAACGTGGTGCTCTAACCAACTGAGCTATGCGTCCAAGGCGAAATCAACTATAGCATTGACGCTGGAAAAATGCCAAGGGTTGCGGAAACTTTTTTGAATGAGCTTTGAATGAGTCTTGAGTGAGCCAGGTGTCCTGACGGTTCACACCCAGCACAAGGACGATCGCCGTTCCCCGCTCCTGACTTCACCAACACGGTCACGGTTACAGCCGGTTATGTAGACACCGGAGTCCAACCCCAAAAGAATCATCAGAAGTAATCCGGGCAGCGACCTCTATAATCAAACCGCTATTGCGAACACCCTTTATCCCACGATTTCCGCTACCGACCATGCCTCAAGACACGCTTGATCGCGCTTTTCTCGATCGCCTGCGCGACGCCCAGCCCCGGCTTAACGATCTAATCGATCAATTTTCCGCCGCCCGTGTGCTCGTCGTTGGAGATCTCACCCTGGATGAATTTCTGACGGGGGAGGTTGAGCGCATTTCACGGGAAGCGCCGGTCGTGATTCTGCGCCACGAAAGCACCCGCCAAATTCCCGGCGGTGGTGCAAACGCGGTGTATAACCTCGCCAAATTGGGCGCACAGGTTACCGTTGCGGGGATTATTGGAGCGGATATTCAGGGTGAAGCGCTGCGCAGTATTTTTCAGGCGGCGGGTATCGATACGACGGGAATTGTGGTCGATCGCGATCGGCCCACAGTCACAAAAACACGCATCTCCGGTCATGCGCGACAGTCGGTCACCCAGCAAATGGTACGGGTCGATCGCAAGTCCGACGCCCCACCACCAGACGCCATCAGCCAAAAGTTGGCGCAGTTTATCGCCGATCGCGTTCCCAGCGCTCAGGCGGTGGTCTGCTCTGATTATGGCGACGGAGTCTTTAGTGCGGTGACGATCGCCGCTGCTCTGAACCATTCGCGGACGATCGTCGATGCTCAGGTGGGGCTTGAGCGCTACCAGGGGGCGACCATTTTTACGCCCAACGTTCCCGAAGCGGAGCTGGCCTCCGGCATCGCGATCGTTGATGCTGCCAGTCTGCAACAGGCGGGCGAAACGTTATTGGCTTTGACTGGAGCGCAACATGTGCTGATCACACGCGGCGATGATGGCATGACTCTCTTCGATCGCGATGGCGATGTGCATCATGTCCCAGCCTTTAACCGAACAGATGTTTTCGATGTGACCGGCGCGGGTGATACGGTGGCGGCGACCCTGACCCTGGCGATGTGCAGCGAGGCGACACTGTGGGAAGCGATCGTCTTGGGCAATCTCGCCGCAAGTCTGGTGGTGCGTCACTTTGGAACCGCGACCACATCCCAGGCAGAACTGAAAACCGCACTGGCCACCCTGTTAGAATCCTGAAATTGATCGTCGCAACTGGGTTGTGTTGCTTGCGTTTGTTTTCCATGGCTGTGGTTGATGGATCGATAGGTAACTCGATCGTCACTTGAGACCTTTGAGGTTGGGAAATCTCGAAGGTCTCAACCCCAGAAATACCGCCTAGTTTTGACCAAGACGAATCCAATTCGCTGCGCACACTCTGAATCCTCATAACCTCTATTGAATGAATCGCAATCAAAAGACATCCCAGCTTCACACACAATTTTCTAACTCCAGTCCATCGAGTTCAAAAGATTACGGGCGACGCAAAGTTCAATGAATAACCCACAAACGTTCTCTCATCTTCACACAACCTTTTGTATTCGAGACCTAGATACAGCCCGTTCTTTCTATGGTGATGTTCTAGGTCTACGCGAAATTACGGATCGACCGCTCACATTTCCTGGTCTTTGGTATGACCTTGGAAATGCTCAACTTCATCTGATTCTTGATCCCCATTTTCAGACGGCGATCGCCAGCTCAGAAAAGTGGGGACGATCCCCTCACCTAGCCCTCTCGATCGCCGATCTTGAGACCATTCGTCACACCCTTGAGACCCGAGGGATCTCCTATCAGAACAGTGCTTCTGGTCGTCCGGCCCTGTTTGTGCAAGATCCAGATGGCAATACGATCGAGTTATCAATATTCCCTTCAAATCCTTCTCAAAGTTTCGGCTAAATCGGTAATCTCTTGCGGCCTATTCCCGTGATCCCCGTGGCCTTCTGTGGTGATCCCAGTCATGATCCCCACAGCGATCCCCATCTTTCTTAATATTTTTAGAAGATAGATATGGCAAAATAAAGATAGGAAACGTCTCACCTATCTATCACGAATACTTAACATTGGATGTTGAGGGTCTAAATGCTATCTCCTTCTAAATGAAGTTTTAAATAAGCTTTTATACTCAACATCAAGACAAACTGCCCCCATTTTGTATTAATTTGTCTGACTCTTTTTGACCACCACGCTTTACGGGTGATGACTGAGATCGTCTTCGCCCCATTCGACGACAAAACTACGATCAATCAATGCTGAGGTCTGTGGTCTAGACGTGCGATCGTTGGTGATTGCTCGCGGCCTTGGGTAGAACCAAAACCAGTGAGCGGGCGGTTGTTCATTGAATCTAACTTGAGAGGCTGCGAGTGTTATGACTGCCACAAATACGCTGTTTGCTGATGCGATGACACGTCTTGATGATGCGCTGAAGCATGTTTCGATTTCTGCTGATGCGATCGAACGGCTGAAATTTCCCAAGGCGAGCTTGACGGTGTCGATTCCCGTACGGATGGATGATGGCAGTTTGCAGGTGTTTCAGGGCTATCGTGTGCGTTACGACGACACGCGGGGGCCGACCAAGGGCGGTGTGCGGTTTCATCCCAGTGTCAATCTGGATGAGGTGCAGTCCTTAGCCTTTTGGATGACCTTTAAGTGTGCGGCGCTCAATATCCCGTTTGGTGGTGCGAAAGGCGGGATTACGGTTGATCCGAAAGCGCTCTCGAAGCTAGAACTGGAACGCCTGAGTCGTGCCTATATTGATGCGATCGCCGATTTTATCGGGTCCAATGTCGATATTCCAGCCCCGGATGTGTACACCACACCGACGATTATGGGCTGGATGATGGATCAGTACAGCATTATTCGCCGTCAGCTTTGCCCCGATGTGGTGACGGGTAAGCCGATCGCACTGGGGGGTAGCCTCGGACGCGATACCGCCACGGCAACCGGAGCGTTTTATACGATCGAAACGCTCATGCCCAAACTGAATCTGAACCGCTACGAAACCACCGTCGCGATCCAGGGCTTTGGTAATGCGGGTAACTATCTCGCGCGGTTGCTCTTTGATGCGGGCTATCGTGTGGTAGCGGTGAGTGACTCCAAGGGCGGCATTTATGACGCGAAGGGGCTGGATATTCCCAGTGTGCAGAAATTCCGAGATCTGAATCGCCGGATTGAGGCGGTGTATTGCGAGGGGACGGTGTGCAATATCACCAACGGTCAAACAACAATTACGAATGAGGAGCTACTAGAGCTAGAGGTGGACATTCTGATCCCAGCGGCTCTGGAAAATCAGATCGTTGCAGCCAATGCCGATCGTGTGCGTGCTAAGTATATCTTCGAGGTGGCCAATGGGCCGGTGTCGTCTGCTGCTGACCAAATCTTGAATGCACGGGGCATTCTGGTGGTGCCGGATATTCTGGTGAATGCGGGTGGTGTCACAGTCAGCTATTTTGAGTGGCTGCAAAATCGTGGCGGGCTGTACTGGTCACTGGAAGAAGTCGATCATCGTCTCAAACGCAACACGATCGAGGAAACGGATAAAATCTGGCAGGTCGCGTCGGATCTCAAGATCCCGATGCGTACCGCAGCCTATGTTCATGCGCTGCGACGTCTGGGCGAAGCGCTAGAGGCCAAGGGAACCCGTAACTATTTCGTCAGTTAACGTCCGTTCGGGTGTAAGCGTCCTCACGATTACGGCTTCCCCTCACCCTAAATCCCCTTCGACAGGCTCCGGGTGTCGCTTCGCTGACTTCAGCACTACGTCAATCACAGGTTAGAGAACGAGCCGACGGATTTGGCCGTCTCATTAGACCTCTGGCTTCCTGACCATTATGCATCCCTACCACCTTATGAACTCTCGATTTCAGCCAGTTTACTGATCCCGAACTCACATTGGTTTTAGGCCGGTTTTACGATCGCCCCAAAATCAGCAAGCACCCGTGCGTGATTCCGTAACAGTCCCAGCAAATTAAGGCGATTCGCCTTAATCTCAGCATCCGGGTCCATCACTAACACGCTATTTTCACCATCAAAAAACTCTGCTACCGTGGGTGCGGCCTCGGCCAAGGCATCCACCAGTAAGCGATAGTTACGATCGGCTTGAGCCGTTTTCGTTGTGGGTAATAACGCCGTCAGGACATCAAACACAGCCTGTTCCGCAGGCGACTGGAACAGATCTGGATTAACCGCCGCTGTGGGATCAAGGATATCCGTTGCGAGATCACCCTTTTGTGCCAGCTTGGCGGACCGGTTAATCGTCGCGTAGATCTGATCGATCGTGCCGTCTTGGCGAATGCTTTGCAGGAACAAAGCTCGATCGCGTGTATCCAGCAAGTCTGCGATCGCCCGTTCGCGATATTCCGCATCGTTCTCGCCCAAGACCGCATTCACAAAATCGTAATCCACCCCACGATCGTCCTGAAGCAAGGTTTGCACGCGCTGGATAAAGAAGGCTTGCAACTGGGCGAGGAGATCCGGTGAGGCGTCGGGATGAGCCGCACGAAAATCCGTAACACACTCGCGGAGGATGGCATTTAGGTCAAACTTAAGATTGGCCGACCAAATAATATTCACGATCGCATTCGCCGCACGACGCAGGGCGTAGGGATCGGATGAACCACTGGGCAAGAGACCCAGGCCAAAAATCGACACCAGAGTATCTAGCCGATCCGCAATGCCGACGATCTGACCCGCGATCGTCACCGGTAAATCATCATCCGCGCCACGGGGTCGGTAATGCTCAACGATCGCCTTCGCCACCTCTGGAGACTCACCACTGACAATCGCATACTTTTCGCCCATGATGCCCTGAAGTTCAGGAAACTCATACACCATCTGGCTGACCAGGTCGGCCTTGCACAACAGCGACGCCCGCGCGATCGTCGCTTGCTCACTCACACTCAATTGGAGGCGACTCGCTAAACGGTCTGCAATGATCGTAAACCGATCCACCTTATCCTTAACCGTGCCAAGATCCTCCTGAAACGTAATCGTTTCAAGCTGGGGCACAAACGTTTCTAGGGGCTGTTCACAATCCGCCTTATAGAAAAACTCACCGTCCGCCAACCGCGCCCGAATCACCCGCTGATTCCCGAGGGCAATAATCTCCGATTTACGCGGATCACCATTGGAGATCGTGATGAAATTGGGCAGGAGATCCGTGGTCTTCGTTGAGGTCGGATTGGTATTTAAAACCGGGAAATAGCGTTGGTGTGACACCATGACGGTCGTAATCACCTCCGAAGGCAAGACGGAAAAACGATCCTCAAACTGGCCTAGCACCGCTGTTGGCCATTCCACTAAATGGGTTACCTCCGCCAACAGATCCGCATTAATGTCTGCGGTACCGCCCGCTTGTTTGCCCGCCGCTTCCACCTGTTCACGAATGGTGGCGGCGCGAACCGTCGGATCGACCTCCACAAAGGCCGATCGCAAGGTTTCACAATACTCACAAGCCGTGGCGATCGTCACCGGCTCCGGATGCAACACCCGATGACCCCGTGATTGGCGATCGCTCTGCACCACATCCGATCCACTCGTAATCGTTAATGGCAACACCTGGTCATCGAGCAAGGCCACCAGCCAACGAACCGGGCGAGGAAAGCGCAAATCACCATCCGCCCAACGCATAAAGCGCTTACCTTCCAGCTTGAAAATCCACTCCGGGATCAGCTCCGTTAAAATCTCTGCCGTTGCACGACCGGGTACATGCTTATTGACAAAAATAAACTCACCCTTCGGCGTGTCGCGGATCTCGAAATCCTCGATCGTCACCCCTTGGGTACGCGCAAACCCAACCGCAGCTTGGGTCGGTTGACCATCTCGAAATGCCGCCTTCAGAGGTGGCCCTTTAATCTCTTCCGTTCGATCCGCCTGTTGCAACGGCAGATCATGAAGCAGCACCGATAACCGCCGTGGCGTCCCAAAAATTTCGATCGAACCAGGAGAGATCGACACATCAGCCAAGCTTGCCGGAATGCGATCGCGCCACTGCGACAATGCACCATCTACAAAACTTGCGGGCAGATCTTCCGTCCCGACTTCTAACAAAAATGCAGGCATGATCTTGGTTGAAACGATACTCCTAGTGACTCTTGAAGTCTTAGGCCATAACAGTTTAACCCGCGAATTCCCACCGATCGCATTTCCTTGGCAATTCCCCCGAAAAACTACACTCCAACCCGGTTTCCTCTGCCCAACTCCACAACCCTAAAGTCAAAAAAACAGCCTAGGAAACGTGTCCTAAGCTGCTCCTCTTTCAAATTATGCTTTCTGTTGTCAGTGGATGTCTACAGAGACACTGCACAACCGGGAAGACCCGTGAATGGCGAACTAGGATTGAAAGTCTACAAATCTAACACTCCAATCCCAGCACGTAGACAACTCAAACTACTTAACGGCTGCTTTTGCACCAGCGGCTTCGAGTTCTTTCTTGCCTTCTTCAGCAGCTTCCTTAGCAACACCTTCTTTGATGACTTTAGGAGCACTTTCAACGATTTCTTTCGCTTCCTTCAGACCCAAACCGGTCATGCCGCGAACCACTTTAAGAATGGCAATTTTCTTGTCAGCCGGAACTTCTTCCAGAACCAGGTCAAACTCGGTTTTTTCTTCTTCCGGTTCAGCCGCAGCAACCGGAGCTGCCATCATCATCATGCCGCCGCCCGAAGCCGACGCATCAACTCCGAAAGCTTCCTCAATTTGCTTAACCAGCTCAGAAGCTTCTAGCAGCGTGAGAGATTTGAGTTCTTCTAGAATTTTATCGGTTTTATCAGACATGAACTGACTCCTTGAATGAAATGAAACGTGACGTTATATCGCCACACAACACAGATGAATTGCTCGAAACAGATACGTGCTGGTTGCCGTTATGCCGCTTCGTCTTCTTTTTCGGCCACAGCCTTGAGCGCACGAGCCAGCGAAGCCGGAACTTCGTTGACACCCTTTGCGAGTTTGGTCGGAACGGCTTTGATCGCACCGGCAATCCGAGCGTAAAGCTCGTCTTTGGTCGGCAGATCCGCAAGAGCTTTGACGTTATCAACACTGAGTGCTTCTCCGTCTAAAACTCCACCGCGCAGTTCGGTTTTCTTCGACTCTTTTTGAAACGTTTGATATGCCTTCAGTGAGGCACTCATGGTTTCTTCACCAGCAAAGATAAAAGCAGATGTTCCAGAGAGGAACTCTTTCATCGGAGACCAGTTATCATCGCCTTCGACAGCGATGCGCATCAGTGTATTTTTGGCCACTGTGCAGGTCGCACCATGTTCACGTAGGCGGCTACGCAACTTGGTGATTTCAGCAACCGAAAGACCTTGGTAGTCAATAACTACGGCCAGTTTTGCTTCACTCAAGCTTGACTTGAGATCGGCAACGATCGCCTTTTTGTCATCTAACGTTTTGCCCAACTCGGATTCACCTCCTTAATTTCTGGGCAGCATTGTTTGCCCTAGTCTTCATCCCAATCCTAGGCCCAGTCCTAGACCCAGTCCTAGGGCAATCCCTCCACCCCCCACGAAAAAATCCCGGTAACCGTTGGCTACCGGGATTCGAGACGACTCAAGTGCCAGTACCGTTATCGCATCATGGTACTGACTTGTCGTACTCACCTCGGTAGGATATTTAAGTTAAAAACACCTACTGTCTTTAGCAGTCGATCGGCTATTTAATTAAACGAATGACGCATAGACTCTCGAGATTGCTAACAGGAAACTGACGCAAAATTGGTCAATTTCAAACTTAAAACATGTTGAGCTAGAAACAAACGGGCTGTTTCTAAGCTTCGACCTTGAGATCCCGCAGAGTTGGAACATCCACTTCGATCGAAGGTCCCATGGTAGAGGAGACGTACATTGTACGCCAGTACCGACCTTTCGCGCCCGAAGGACGGTTGCGATCAATACATTCTTGCAACGCCTTCAGGTTAATGAGGAGATCCTCAACCGAAAAACTGGATTTGCCGAACATCACGTGGACAATCCCAGTACGATCCGCACGAAACTCAAGTTTACCTGCTTTAAATTCTGCGATCGCACTTGCAAGGTCGTTGGTCACTGTACCACCCTTTGGCGATGGCATCAAGCCTTTCGGACCCAGAACACGACCGAGTTTAGCAATCTTGGGCATAACATCGGGCGTGGCAATCAAGCAATCGAAGTCCAGCATACCACCTTGGATTTCGTCGATCAGCTCTTCCGAACCGGCAATGTCTGCACCAGCAGCGGTCGCCTCTGCAACCTTCTCACCACGTGCAATGACCGCAACGCGGACTTCTAGTCCTGTACCTTTCGGCAAGGAAACCGTCGTCCGAAGTTGCTGATCGCTATATTTCGGATCGATCCCTAGGCGAATGTGTGCTTCCGCAGACTCATCAAACTTGGCCGTTGCCGTATCTTTGAGCAGT
>RDYZ01000031.1 GCA_004293855.1 Oscillatoriales cyanobacterium
CGGCTACGGCTCCGGCGAAGGCTCCGGCTACGGCTACGGCTACGGCGAAGGCTACGGCTACGGCGAAGGCTACGGCTCCGGCTACGGCTCCGGCTCCGGCTCCGGCTCCGGCTCCGGCTACGGCTCCGGCGAAGGCTCCGGCTACGGCTACGGCTACGGCTCCGGCGAAGGCTATAAGAATGGTGTTCAGGGCTTGGAACGTAAACCCTTGGCGACCGATTGCAACGCACGTTGCAATCCAGCATAAAACCATCGGAATGCCCACACCAAATTGCTCAACAAAACTTAAATCGGACTCAAAGATGATTGCGTAAATCAGAAGACTCCCAACACTCGAAACTAAGCCGCTCAGCCCTGAAATCACGAACATAAGCAGCAGTTGCCCGATGAGTCCTCGTCGCAAAATCCCCGCTTTCGCCCCCGTCAAATCCGCTCGCCTCAGCGTCGTCGCCTGCCAACCATCCCCCACCTTCCGTTTCCCAAACCTCGCCCCGCGAATATCCGCCCCTCTCAGATTCGCCCCCGCCAGGTCACAGCCGCGCAAATCCGCCCCCCGCAAATCCGGTACGACGCTTTGATTTTTGCTCCGCCACTCGTTCCATTCCGCCACGCTCTGCCGTAGCATCGCCACCTGTTCCCGGTTTGCCATAGCCCTCGCTGAAACCATCCCTAGAAAAAACTCACCCAAAGTTTAGCCCACCAATCCAGAACTCCCCCACGTATTCCACCCACGATCGCTAAAATCGAACCATGCACCCCAGAGACCTATGACCCCAACCCCCATTAAAACCACCACCATCCCAACCCGCGACACCACCGTCGCCACCCTCAAACGCGAACAACCCACCCTCGAAAAACTCGGCGCACGCTCCCTCTCCCTCTTCGGCTCAGTCGCCCGCAACCAAGCCCAGCACAACAGCGACATCGACCTCCTCGTCGAACTTGACGATCGTTGTAGCTTATTCGAGCTATTTCGCCTGCGCCGCCATCTTGAAACCTGCTTCGATTACCCGATCGATCTCGGCACGATCGACGCCCTACGCGATCACGCCCGCCAACCCATCCTGAGCGAAGCAATCCGTGTCTTCTAGATCCTGGCAACGTTGCCTCCAAGACATGCTCGACGCGATCGTAGAAATTCAGGCGCAAACCCGTTCCATTTCCTTGGAAGAATTCAGCGCAAACACGACACTGCACAAAGCCGTACTGTACAACTTCATCATCATTGGTGAAGCTGCAAACGCTGTCCCGCAAGAAATACAAGCACGCTATCCCAATGTTCCATGGCGAGATGCTCGCGACTTGCGTAACGTCATGACTCATGAATATTTTCAAGTTAGCCTGCGACTAGTTTGGAAAACCATCCATCAATATCTTGATCCTTTAGCCACCGAACTTGAACAAATCCTCAAAGAAAATACCCTCTAGATCTCAGTATCGGGACAAAAGTTAGTCTTGTAGGTTGGGTTGAGGCACGAAACCCAACAACAGCGAGTCGTTGGGTGCTCTCAAACCATCCCTAGAAAAACTCACCCAAAGTCTAGCCCAGCCCCCCCCCAAATCCGACCCATCCCCCAGCGATCGCTAAAATCGAAACATGCACCCCACAGACCCATGACCCCAACCGCGCTCGCCCAAGCCATCACCACCATCGCCGAAGCCGAACAACGCTTTCACCTCCAGCGCACCCAAAACCCCGACTTCTTCCACGAGTGGCACATCGATCGCCCCGCCCTCCCCGACACCGATCACGCCACCCTCCAAACCCTCCACGATCGCTACCTCTACCAGCGCACCCACGGCCAACTGCTCGAACAAACCGTAACCCTGCTGCTCGTCTCCCCCCTCCTCGCGATCGCCGGATTTTACGACCCACCCTTCACCATCCGCGCCGAAGAATCCGTCACGATCGAACTCAACGACAGCGAAGAAACCCTACAAGGACGCATCGACGTTCTCGTCCTTTGCCAACACCTGTGGGTCATCATCGTCGAATCCAAGAAAACCGCCCTCTCCGTTTGGACAGCCCTGCCCCAGGCGATCGCCTACCTCATGGCAAACCCAAACCCAAATCATGCGCCACGCTTCGGTTTAATCACCAATGGTGACGACATTGTTTTTGTGAAAATTGACGGCGGACGCTACGGCCTCTCGCGCGTGTTTTCGCCCTTCGTCGCGAGCCAAGAACTCGCTAACGTGCTGCATGTCCTACGAAATCTAAGCTCGCAATATCAAGACTGAAGCCGATCGTTATCGTGTCATCGGAGGGCAGAGAGATCTCGTCAATCCAGCACAGCTCAACCTCGCCACCGTTAAGATTCCTCCCCCCAGCCTTGCCCAAATCTCCCCATTCCTTCAACTGAACCAGCAGGAGTCCCGTGCTCTAATCTGCGATTGAGCGTCGGGAGGAATGCGCGGCAGGCGACAGGGTTCGATACCCCCGAGCCTGCCAAAGAAGCTATCATCGAAACACAGAACTTCACGCTTTGAAGATGTCCCAAGTCCTCACCGTTTCTTGTAAGCTGACGGTCGCGCCGCAACAGGTTGAAAAACTTGACGCGGTGCTTGCCGCCTTTGCACGTTGCTGTGAGTTCGTGAATACCAAGACACCCGAAAAGCTGACCAACCAGATTGCAGTGCAGTCCTTGATTTATAAGGAAGCAAGGACGCATTCTGGGTTGTCCGCCCAAATGACGATCCACGCCATCCGTCGGGTTTGTGCCAACCGCAAGACCGCCAAGCAGAAGAATCAGAAGGTGAAGGGTTTTGCCCCGACCTCCGCGACCTATGACGCGAGAACATTCACGTTTCGGGAATCAGATTGGTCGGTAACACTGACCATGCTGAAAGGTCGAGAAAAGTTTAGGTTGCATATCGGCAACTACCAGCGGCATTTGCTGGCTGGACAGAATCCTAAATCGGCAACGCTAGTTAAGCGCAAAGACGGTAGCTTCTATCTGCAAATCCAGTTGGAGTCTGAACCCCCAGCTATCCCTGATACGGATGATGTTTTGGGGGTCGATTTGGGGCGCACTGACATTGCCTGCACCTCGGAAGGGGAAAAGTACAGCGGCAAGGAGGTGACACAAACCAGAGAGCGATACAGTCGGGTACGGGCTTCGTTGCAACGAAAAGCGTCCAAAGGCACAAGGTCTACTCGTCGTCGGGCGAGGCAGGTCTTGCAACGGTTGAGTGGGCGCGAACGAAGGTTCCAAACTTGGCTGAACCACACCATCAGCTATCGGCTGATCCAGCAAGCCAAACAGTCTAACCAAGCGATCGCATTGGAGAACTTGACTGGCATCCGGGAACGTACCAACGAACTACCCCGCTCTAAAACCGAACGTAGACGCAGTAATAGTTGGGCGTTCTATCAACTCCGCCAATTTCTGAGCTACAAAGGCATAAAGTTTGGGGTGGATATCCGGTTGGTTGACCCGCGCTACACCTCGAAAACCTGTCATTGCTGCAAAGTAATTGGGAATCGGCGGGGCAAAAAGTTCGAGTGTCTGAATTTGACCTGCGGATGGGTTGGTGATGCTGATGTGAATGGGGCGAAAAATATCGCGACTTGGGGGGTTCTCGTAAACAACCCCGGAGGTTCGGGAATGATGTCTTGCTCTTTGCGGGATGTTGTTTTCAGGGCTACTGAAAGCCCGCGCTGTATTGCTGAGCAATCAGCGTCGGGTCGTTTACGCTAATAAACCCGATGTTCCTAATTTCCTAAACCCCTGACACGCACCGTCTATGGCCGAATCCCTCGCCGCCAAACTCGAAGCGATTCTCTATCTCAAAGGTGAACCCCTCTCGATTTCGCAACTCGCCACGATCGCCCGGTGCAGTCGCGCCACCACCGAAGACGCCCTGCTCGAACTCATCGACGACTACGCCCACCGCGATAGCGCCCTCGAAATTATTGAAACCACCGAAGGGTTTGTTCTGCAACTGCGCGATCGCTTTCAAACCATGATGAATGAGCTAGTGCCAGCGGAATTGGGCGTCGGCGCTCTGCGAACCCTAGCCGCGATCGCCCTGCGTGGCCCCTTACTTCAGAGTGATTTGGTGGAGTTGCGCGGCTCGGGAGCCTATCAACACGTGCAAGAGTTGATGGAGTTGGGGTTTGTGAAACGACACCGATCGTCCGAGGCTCGATCGTACGAAGTGCAGGTCACCGATAAGTTTCATCGCTGCTTTGAGATCGAAAGCCTGTCCCAACTCGCACCAGTGGCCGAGCCTGAGAAAGTAAGCCGGAGTCACCCAGCCGGAGTAACGGAGCCGGAGTAACCCAGCCTGAGAACGGCTTAAGCAAAACTCGCAACGATCGTCAAAACGATCGACAATAGACAGCATTGACGCGCTTCGTTTTTTTAATCTCAACCTTACACCTGCTATGGATTTAGTCTCGTTACAAAGCGGTTTGGATAACATCGCTTTCCTCGTGCTCTTCGTTTCAATGCTGATCTATTGGGTCGGGGTGGCATTCCCGCAACTGACCCTCTTGCCTAGCCTGGGAACAGCGGGAATGGCGATCGCCAACCTCTGCATTGCCACCCTCCTCGGTGCACGCTGGATCGACGCGGGCTATTTCCCAATTAGCAACCTGTACGAATCGCTCTTTTTCCTCACCTGGGGCATCACGACGATTCACCTGATCGCCGAAAGTATGAGCCGTAGCCGTCTGGTTGGCGCTTTCACCGCAACCCTCGGCATGGGCACGGCGGCGTTTGCGACGATTACACTTCCCCCGGATATGCAACTGGCCGAGCCGTTGGTTCCGGCGTTGCAATCCAACTGGTTGATGATGCACGTGAGTGTCATGATGTTGAGCTATTCCACCTTAATGGTGGGGTCGTTGCTGGCGATCGCCTTTTTGGTGGTGACGCGCGGACAGGCGATCGAACTGCGCGGTAGCTCGATCGGTACGGGTGGATTTCGTGCCTATACCCTGAAACGGGGCGGCGAAACCGTCACCCCAGCGATCGAACCGGCTGCGATCGAACCAACACCGGTGTTTGCCACCGCAAGCGGGAAGGCTGAGGGGAACACCACCATCGCTGCTACCACCGCCACCGCGACCCTTGATCGCCTGACGATCGCGAACGTAGCCTCCCCTGAAACCACACCCCTTTCGCCCCAGCGCCTCAACCTCGCCGATACCCTAGACAACATCAGCTATCGAATTATTGGCCTCGGGTTTCCGCTCCTGACGATCGGCATTATTTCCGGTGCTGTCTGGGCGAATGAAGCCTGGGGAACGTACTGGAGCTGGGACCCGAAGGAAACCTGGGCGTTTATCACCTGGCTGGTGTTTGCGGCCTATCTCCACGCTCGGATTACGCGCGGTTGGCAGGGACGTCGTCCGGCAATTTTGGCAACGGTGGGCTTGGGCGTAGTCTGGGTTTGTTATTTGGGTGTCAATTTGTTGGGTAAAGGGCTGCATTCCTACGGTTGGTTTCTTTAAGACCGGACTGACACAAAATTGCGAAGACCTCTGAGGTTTCAACGTCACGTTTTGACTCAAGCCACGAGTGTGGTTTAGACCTCTAAACCTCTAGACCTCAGAGGTCTGGGTCAGTCCGGCAGGTTGCCTTACCCCAAGCACCTGGGGTCGCTTTGAGACCAGTTCTCCTTTGATCGCCACGGATCTCACCTCACATTTATCATGTCCAAACCGTCGAGTACGATCGCCCTGCCGAACATCCTGACGATTGCCGCTGTGATCTTGCTCGGTGTTCTGCTTTGGCAATTGCAAAGTCTGATCGTCATTTTGATGGTGTCTGTTGTGATTGCGGCCTCGATCGCGCCGATCGTCACCACCCTGGGCAAAGCAAAATTACCGCGCTGGCTCGCCACCCTAATCGCCTACTTGGGTTTGCTGGCCTCGATTACTGGAGTGGTGTTAATTATCGGCCCGCCGGTGTTCGAGCAGATCGAGCAGCTTTTAAAACAGCTTCCCGCGCTGTCGGCTCAGACCTTCGCAATTCTCATGGAGCCGATTAATCGCTTTACCGATACGCAGCCGGAGCTATTCGCCCAACTGATTGACCCACAGTCGATCGCCAAATGGACGCTAGCTTCATCGCGCCAGCTTGTCCTGAAGTCCTATGGCATCACACGCGGCATCGTCGGCGTGGCGTTTAGTCTGGTGCTGTCGATTTTCCTGTCGGGCTATATGGTGGCCGATAGTCGGACGCTGATTCGCAGTGTGACGCAGATTTTCCCGGAGCCGTGGGACGATCGCCTCGAAGCGCAGATGGGCGTTGTGGGTGAACGGATGGGCGGCTATATTCGCGGACGGTTTTTGGTTTCGACCATTTTGGCGATCGCCACCGCCGCCGGACTGAGCTTTCTCGGTTTGGAAGAATACGCCCTTGGGTTAGGCGCGATCGCAGGCGTGACGAATTTAATTCCATTTTTAGGCCCCTTTCTCGGAGCAATTCCAGCCCTAATCGTCGCCCTCTCCCAGGGTGGGTTACTGGTCGTCTGGGTGTTGATCCTGTTCGTCGTCATCCAAAATGTTGAAACCTACGTCCTCGATCCGCTCCTGGTGGGATCGTCCGTGGGAGTCCATCCTTTATTTCAGTTGCTCTCGGTGTTGGGAGGGGTTCAGGTTCTGGGGATTCTCGGTGCGTTAATTGTTCCGCCTTGGTTTGCGGGTGCGTCGGCTTTGGTGGATAGTCTCTACCTTCAGCCGAAACGCTTGGAGAAAAAGGCCAAGACGATCGAGGCCAAGCTCGCCCAAGCTCCCACCCCGTAATCTCCCCCAGTCGCTCCAATCAATCCAGTCACCCCTAGGCTGGCGTCGCTAGATCTTGGGAAGCTTGAATGGCATCCCTGACGTATTCAGTATCCCGTGACTGGACACCAGCATTCCCACTTATTGGGGTTGCAGGACTTTAAGACGATCGAGCGCCCGCTCTTGCCAGAGTGTATTGCCTTGGCGTTCGTAGAGCAAAGCGGCCACCTGATAATCCGTGATCGCCGCCGCTGGATCGCCGATCTGTTCCGCGATCGCCCCCCGCACAAAGTAGGCATTGGCGTAGAACTCATCCAGGGCAATCACCGCATTAAGATCCGTGAGGGCGTTGGTGTAGTCTGCCTGATAAAAATAGGCGTTACCTCGGTTGTAGTAAGCATCGCGGTAGGACTCATCGCGACGAACGGCTTGGGTGTAGTTGGCGATCGCTTGGGCGGTTGCCCCTTGGGCCATGTAGGCTAAGCCGCGATTGTTATAGGCCGGAGCATAGTCGGCATCGTAGCGCAGGGCCGTATCGTAGTCGGCGATCGCGCTGGCATGGTCGCCCTGGGTATAGCGAATCACACCCCGATGGTTATAGGCCGGGGCATAGGTTTCATCCAGGGCGATCGCACTGTCGTAATCGCTCACGGCACGGATATAGTCACCCGTTGCGTAGTGGGCCAACCCCCGATCGCTATACAGCTTCACTTGAATCTCAGGATCGGTGGTTAGGGCTAGGGCTTGGTCATAATTGGCGATCGTTTCGCTGTACTGACCTTGACGATGGTAGGCCAAACCCCGGTAACGATACGCATTGGCGTTACTGGGATCTCGGGCGATCGCACGATCGAGCAAGGCAATCGTTTGATCGTAGTCCCCCGCTTGATAATCGGCGATCGCCTGGGCTACGACCTCCTCGATCGGTTGCGTGTCAGAGAGTGCAGGCGTTGTGGACGTCTCAGAGGTTGCGGCAGTGGGATCGTCCGGGGTCGAGGCTTGAGCCACACGGCTGGGCTGGGCGGTCACGGGCCGAACCGCCACCCTGTCAGTCGTGTGCGGATCGACAGTGTGGGTGTGGTGAGCCTTGGGTAAGCTTTGGGCTTGGAGTGCAGGCGCGATCGCGATCGTGCTGGTCAGAACCGTGCTGGACAGGATGACCGTACGGATAGCATCCAGGATCGCGGAGCGGCGGTGAAGAAAAAGCGGTGTCATCGTGAGATAAAAAAAGGTCGTTTACGGTCGAGGCGAAGGCCGGTCAAACTGAGAACGATGGAGCAACTATGACCGATCGATCTGTTTAATTGGACTGAAATGGGACGAACATCGCCACGCCTATCGATCCGTAAACGCTTGAAAATGATATATAGCTTTCGATCTTACCGGCCTACGGGGTTGTCTGGGGAAAGCATCACGTTTCGTATCAAGACCACCGCCACCGCCTAAACGTGAACGGGTTGCGCCCGCTCGATCGCCAGTTGCACCAAGCGATCCACCAACTCCGTAAACGGCACTCCCGTATGCGCCCACAGTTGCGGATACATGCTCAACGACGTAAAGCCCGGTAGCGTATTGATCTCATTGATAAATAACTCGCCCGTGGCTTCGACGAAAAAGAAATCCACCCGTGACAAACCGCTCGCATCCACCGCACGGAACGCCTCGATCGCCAATTCCCGTAAGCGTGACGCGATCGCCTCGGGCAACGCCGCCGGAATAATCAATTGTGCCAACCCATCGGTGTACTTGGTTTCATAGTCATAAAAATCGCTCTCGAACGTGATCTCACCAATCACCGACGCGATCGGCGACTCATTCCCCAGCACTGCACATTCGACTTCTCGCGCCGTGACGCCCGCTTCCACGACGATCCGGCGATCGTAGCTCGCCGCACTATCCAGCGCCGCCTCCAGTTCCGCCCGCGTCCGCACCTTCGCAATCCCCACCGATGACCCCAGATTCGCCGGTTTCACAAAACAGGGATAGCCCAGTTTCGTCTCAATCTCCTCACACAACGCCGGAAACACACAGGGGTTTGACCACACCTGCGATCGATCCACCGTCACGTACGGCACTTGGGGCAATCCCGCCGTTGCAAAGGCCATCTTCATGGCAATCTTGTCCATTCCCACCGCAGATCCCAGGACTCCCGACCCCACGTAGGGAACCTGCATCAGGGTTAACAAGCCCTGAATCGTGCCATCTTCACCATTCGGGCCATGCAAAATCGGGAACCACACATCCATCGCCGCCGCATTTTCCGGGAACGTCCAGCGCGATCGGGCGGTGGCCGTTTGATCGGCGTCGTCTGTTTCCGTCAGCGTCAAAGGTTGCCGACTGTCCAGCACCGATCGCGACGTGGCCTCATCCATCCAGACACCATCTTTGCGGATATAAAACGGGTGAACCTCGTAGCGATCGCGATTCGACTCCGCCTGAAACGCCGTCAAAATCGCCGCCGCCGAAATGATCGACACCTCATGCTCACCCGATCGGCCACCAAACAGCAAACCAACCGCACGCTTCATCCCTGGGTTCTCGACAGATGTCAGCTCTACCATTTCCTGCTCCTCGACGCTTACACGCTTTACATTTCGACTCATATTACAGGCACGAAGCAAAAAAGACGGAATGTCCTCATTGGAACATCCCGTCCTTGCAGTTATCAACTCTAAAATCTCGCGATCGTTAGGGAGATTGAAGGTGCAACAGGTTACAAATCACCGATCGTTCAGCCTAATGGAACTGGGGACGATGGCGAATCGAGCTCATAAACTCTTGACGAGTCGCAGCATTATCCGCAAACTCACCACGCATCGCGCTCGTCGTCGTCCACGAACCGGGCTTCTGCACACCGCGCATCACCATACACATGTGCGTTGCCTCTACGACCACCGCAACACCTTTCGGTTGCAGCAGACTTTGGAGCGCATCCGCAATTTGCGTCGTGAGTCGCTCTTGCACCTGCAAGCGACGGCCATACATGTCGCAAATCCGCGCAATTTTCGACAGGCCGACCACTTTTCCATTGGGAATATAGGCGACGTGAGCACGGCCAATAATTGGCAAAATGTGATGTTCGCAGGAGCTAAAGATGTCAATATCGCGCACCAACACCATCTCATTCGAGTTTTCGTGGAATACGGCGTTATTGAGCAATTCCTCGAGGGATTGGTGATAACCCGACGTCAAGAATTGCAGAGCCTTAACCACACGTTTCGGTGTGTCGATCAGACCTTCACGATCAGGATCTTCTCCCAAGCCAATCAGCAGCGTGCGGACGGCTTGGCGCATCTCATCATCGCTAACCAGAATGGCATCTGATGCCGCCAGAGATTTTTCGAGATCGTCAGTACGGACGAGTTCGCGAGATTTCGATAATGTCATTAAGATTTTGGGTCGATTTCAATAGGAAGACGGCAAAGACAAAGAGCTCGTCTCCAGGTGTTCAATCGGGGTTTCCTGACCAAAACATCAAGCAGATTTCACTGCATGAAGATGCTCTCAAGAGAGAAAGAATTAGGAGCCGCGCTTTGCCTAGTTGGGGGCGTGCAAGCTGTACTCAGACCACACAGTTTCTATTATTAGCATAGCCGATACACAAAATGTAAAAAAAAAGAAATAAAGCACTGAAAGAACGGTCTTTTTCGCTATTTCCTGGTTTTAACGAGGAATTCTCTCCCCAAGATCCAGGGATTAATTGCATCATCCGAGGGATAAATAGACGGATATTCGTGACCGGTGATGAGACGTGGCGATCGCCCGCTGGACCGGTTTATCCGATCGTTAAGCCGAGCAAATCTCCATGGCTCTAATAGACAGAAGACTTGACCCATAAGCATTCTATCGCGGTGAATCCAGGGCGTCCCCACTCCACAGCCATGCCCTCCCAGCGCCTGAACTTGGCGGGGATTCTCGTCCTTTGATGCAAAACCCAAAGCTGGAGCGATGGATTTCTGATTTGAAATCATTGGGACGATCGAGTTTATTTAGAGTATGAATATTGCGGAGTAGATATCAGCAGTCACGGCAAAATATCACGAAGAATTTAAGCAAAGTATTGTTTTTTGCCTATGATTTATCGCAAATTTTCCGAAAAAATACTGATGCTAATTGCCGTCAATGCAATTCAATTGACATTTCTAGTTGGAGTAGAAATTCAAGTTGGATCGAATCGAAATGGGCAGATATCCCCACTTTTTCGATGCAATCCATCGATGACCAATCCTTAAGTCTGATCTCGAATCAGGCTCGAACAATTACTCTCTGTCAAAGGTCAATTTTCCTCTCAATGATACACAGTTAAGATTGACTGCAAACCAGCCAAAGCCACACCATCAGCCCGCCAACACCCAGACACATACAGGGAAAGCCGTCACGCTGCGGACTGAATATGGCTTCTTACGAGGCTTCACGGCTGGCACAAAACATTAACGCTAAGGCTTGCATCTTTTTGAAGATGTTATGAAAACCATTGGCACGGGATGGGGTTAGGCTGACGGCTAATCCTGTGTCCTGGATAAAATCGGGTGTAAGACGGACGATATCTTCGGGTGTGCTGCCGTTGAGCCCTTTAATGAGAAAGGCCAGCAGCCCCTTGGTGAGCTGGGCGTCAGAATCACCGCTGTACAGCACTTTTCCGTCCTGTAATGAGGCGGTGACGTATACTTGCGACACACATCCAGAGACTTTGTTCTCTTCGATCTTGCTGTCTTCGGGAAAAGCTTCGAGCTTTTGGGCGAGCCATAAAAGCTGCTCATAGCGTCGTTTCGGCTCCGTAGCACGCTGGAAACGCTGAACCATGTTATTCAGTTCGGCGGGAAGGTCGGGTACGGGTTGAGTCATCACTACCGTTGCGCAGCATTACTAACGTTAGTATACATTTCGTAACGAATAGTTGTCATTAGGTTAAGATTCGGGATTCCGCACTTCGGGTCCGGCGAGCGTGAGCGGGGCTAGCGTGCGGCTTCGGTGAGTTCGATGATGCGTCCGTAGAGATCCTTGGCCAAAAAGTTCAAGGGTTTTTCACGGCGAATTTTGTATTTGATGCCACGTGCTTGGATTTGCAGTAGTAGGGTTTCGAGGCAGTCGCGATCGAAGCTCACGTGGCGCTGGCGCTGTTTGGAGCCCAGGCTTGCCCCGCGAATAATATGCAGTTGGGTATTGCGCTTGAGTTGATACCACAAGCCTTCGGATTTTTCGGTAGCGGGAAGGGTGGCGAGTTCGGTGTTGAGATAGAGCGGGTCAAGGCTGGCGGCACCGATCGTCTGTTCGTAGTTGTAGTAGTAATGCAGGGGGACTTCCGCTACGGGTAGTTCTAGCTCACCTTCGTAGAACTGCCGTGCAATTTCGAGATCCGAGACCATAACGGTATGCACCTTGGGGGCGCTGGTGAGGAACGCCCACATAGCAACACCGTAGGTTGCCAAGAGCATCACCATGATTCCCTGGGTAGAAAACAGGGTGTCGAAGAGGGGAAGGGCAGCAAAAAGGCGAGCGAACATCGGGAATTCGTGAGGAACGGGTTTGGACGGTAGTTCTAGCTTAAGCGGTATTGCAGCGTATGCGGTATCAGCGCGATGGGTGCGATCGCGTTTGGCGATAGACCGTGGGTAGCTTCCACCAGGGCACGCCAGGATATTCGTGATGTTCGTAGTGATAGCCGAAGTGGTAGCAGCTCAGGAACGACCACAGTTCAGCGATTTCGGTGCTTTGGGTCCGATGAATATTGGTGTAGCCGTGTTTGGGTTGTCGGTGTGGTAAATACGTCCCGAAGAAAAAGAGCTGGACGGAACTGAGAACAGAGGGATAGACCCAAAACCAGGCAAGGTTTGCTTCGGGAATATTGAACAGACGATGGACGATATGAAAAATGGCGATCAGCGAAAAGAGCCGTAGCCAGCTCCAGTAGCGCGTCATGAAGTAGCCATACCAGCGCAAAAAGCTGGTGTGTTGGCCGTCGTGGAAGTCCGGGTCGAACTCGGTGGAGGGGGCGGCGTGGTGTTCGTGGTGTCGATCGCGTAGAAATTTGAAGTCAAACAGGGCATAGATACCGATCGCGATCGCGCCGATCGTATCGTTCAGGCGACGATTGGTCATGCAAATCGATCCATGCATCCCGTCATGGGCCGTCACAAACAAACCCGTGTAGAGAAACGTTTGCCACGTGAGCCCGAGCCATTTTTGAGCCGTTGACCATTGGGTCAGATCCGCCCGTAACAGCAGTAGCAGGCTCACCGCCCACAGACCGAGAATCGTACCCGCTGCGATCAGGCCACCGATCGACAGGTCGCGATCGGTAGCCGCAAAGGGGTTGGGAGAGGTAGGAACTGGAGAAATCGAGGACGGAGCAGGAAAAGAGGGCATAACGTCAAGAACGATCGCAACGGTAATGCAGCGATTCACATGAAAAGCAATATTTCTTAACGATACCGCCCGTCACCTTAACAGGCGAGATATTCACGAATTTCGTGTTGACGCCGTCGCAGGTAGGACATGGCCTGGTGTTCGAGTTGGCGTACCCGTTCACGGCTCAAGTTCAGGCGAGCCCCCACCTTCGCCAAAGACAACTCCTTGCCGTCGTTTAACCCAAAGCGCAACACAATCACCTCACGCTGCTGTGGTGTTAACTTCTCAAGCAACATTGATAGATCTTGCCGGAGAAAATCCTGGGTCGCGTAGTCCTCCGGGGAAGCGGCCTCATCTTCTAGCAGTTCCTGAAGTTCCGTATCCTGGTTATCACCCACCCGCAAATCAAGCGACACCGGTTGACGCGCGATATTGAGATAGTCGCGTACCTGTTGCGGTTCAAGTTCGAGAGCCGCAGCAATTTGTTCGGAAGAGGGACTATGGCCCAAGCGCTGGGTGAGTTCGCGCTGGGCTTTTTTAATTTTGTTGAGCTTTTCGGTGATGTGAATGGGTAAGCGAATCGTGCGTGCTTGCTGGGCGATCGCGCGGGTAATCGCTTGGCGAATCCACCAATAGGCATAGGTCGAAAACTTGTAACCCCGCCCTGGATCAAATTTTTCGACACCACGCTCTAGACCTAGCGATCCTTCCTGAATCAAATCCAGAAACTCTAAATTACGCTTCTGGTATTTTTTGGCGATCGCCACCACCAAGCGTAAATTTGCCTCAATCATCTTGCGCTTGGCCCGTTTCCCGCTGTGTAACTCAGCATGGAGTTTTTCTCGGCTTGAATCCGCCGCCTTAGCCCACTCGGACACATCGGGCTTGCGCCCCAGTTCCTGCGTCAGTCTGACCTCAAGATCCAAAAGATCCATCAACCGCCGGACTTGTTTCCCCAAAATAATTTCTTCTTCATGGGTTAAAAGCGGCACACGACCAATTTCATGGAGATACGTACGTACGGTATCAACGCTTAGCGGGCGGGGGGTTGCTTTCATAAAACGCTCTACCGAAAAAAATGCAATGCGGACAGTGATTCGATGGGTACTCGTACGGCGTCAATAGTCAGTGCATCAACTCATCATTCATCAACAGCAGTGATCGATCGATCAATACGTTGATTTAAAAATGAATGTATAGAGTTTTCAGCCTTGCAAGGATTGCCCCTCCGAATCTCTAAGTCTGCTGTCACATCACACTACAAACCGGAGTCCCCATTTCCGAATACACCACAGATTGATTTGTTTCCCCGAATTGTGCAGAAAAAATTTAATTTCTTCGGATGAGTATTGCGTTTTACAACGTCATGATTTCGGTTTGTTGCATTTAGTCACGAAATTGTTGAGAGAATAGCGACAACTCCAGGCAAACTCCTGAGAAACGAACGGCAGAGCAACTTTTAGTCTTTCGGGCTCAAATCTGCTTTGCTAGGTGATCGTGTAGACACCGTAACCATCCTGAGAGTAGCAGCGGGTGCGGGCTATTCATCAAAGCAATCTATATGGTTGCGGGTCTACCCGCCAAAACGGACAACTCCACTAAAAATGAGAGAGTCAGCACCGCCACAAGACAGCCTTTTGCAACGGCAACAAGACAGCCTTTTGCAACGGCATTTCTGACCGGCCCCAGCACGAATCATCCTTGCCGCCCCGTCCTCCTTGCTAACACTTGGATATTTTTCTGTTACTTAACTCACGGGCAAAGAGACCACCACCCCAGGGCCAACGCCTTGACCCTCAAGCGATCGGCGTGGTGATGTCGCCCCAAATCCTGTTCACAGCACCACCTCCAAACCATACATTTCGAGACCTTGCGTTACAAAATATTAACGGTCGTTAGGATTGCCGACCGGATACAGGAGAATATCGAAGATTGAAAGGGGTGTTCAACCCTTTAAGATTAGATACATTCTGTAATATTTTCCTTTTAGGAGGAATCGCACATCATGAGTATCGTCACGAAATCAATCGTGAATGCTGATGCAGAGGCTCGTTACCTCAGCCCCGGCGAACTCGAGCGCATCAAGAGCTTTGTTACCTCCGGTGAAGCTCGCCTGCGTATTGCTCAAGTCCTGACCGAATCGCGTGAGCGCATCGTCAAGGAAGCGGGTAACCAACTCTTCCAAAAACGTCCGGATGTGGTTTCTCCCGGTGGTAACGCCTTCGGTGAAGAAATGACCGCAACCTGCCTGCGTGACATGGACTACTACCTGCGTCTCGTGACCTACGGTGTGGTTTCCGGTGATGTTACTCCGATCGAAGAAATCGGTATCGTCGGTGTTCGTGAAATGTATCGCTCGCTCGGAACCCCGATCGAAGCCGTTGCAGAAGGCGTCCGTAGCATGAAAGCTGTGGCCACGTCGATGATGTCGGCAGACGATGCTGCTGAAGCTGGTTCTTACTTCGACTACGTCGTCGGCGCAATGCTGTAAAAAGGTCGTGCCGCATTGTCGGTTCGTTTGCCTTGACCGTGCGTTCATCGTACGGAACTTCATTACCTCCGTTTTTTATTTCGTCACTCGAAGATAAGTAAAACCATGCAAGACGCAATTACTTCTGTAATCAACTCCTCCGACGTCCAAGGTAAATACCTTGATGGCGCGTCGATGGACAAGCTGAAAAGCTACTTCCAAAGCGGTGAACTGCGTGTTCGCGCAGCAGCTACGATCGGCGCTAACGCAGCCACGATCGTCAAAGAAGCGGTTGCTAAATCGCTGCTGTACTCGGATGTCACCCGTCCCG
The DNA here is from genome assembly GCA_004293855.1 of Oscillatoriales cyanobacterium. Classification (GTDB taxonomy): domain Bacteria; phylum Cyanobacteriota; class Cyanobacteriia; order Cyanobacteriales; family Geitlerinemataceae; genus RDYZ01. The sequence continues at coordinate 15,886 of RDYZ01000031.1, forward strand.
GTGGCAACATGTACACCACCCGTCGCTACGCTGCGTGCATCCGCGACCTCGACTACTACCTCCGCTATGCAACCTATGCAATGCTCGCAGGTGATCCGTCGATCCTTGATGAGCGCGTGCTCAACGGTTTGAAAGAAACCTATAACTCGCTGGGTGTTCCGGTCGGTTCCACCGTCCAAGCTATCCAAGCGATGAAAGAAGTGACCACTGGTCTCGTCGGTGCTGATGCTGGCGCAGAAATGGGTGTGTACTTCGACTACATCTCCTCGGGCTTGAGCTAGTCTCAATCTCTGTTGATGGGCCAATTGTTTGACGGTTTACGCTGAGCGTACCGACAACAGTTCCCATAACGTTGGCAGGTTGTGCCATAAGGGAGTGCATGCCCATTATTAAATCAAGCGTTGATTTAGATAGTGTTTTGGTATGTATTGACTTTTGGCCACCTGCCATTCGATTTCAGTCCAGACTGAATCGAAATTTATTCCAATATTTAGAAAATATTTAGCTAAACCTTGCGCTAAAATTTTCCTTTAGACCCACCCTAGCAGAGGAGTATTTCTCGTCATGCGTATGTTTCGAGTCACCGCGTGCGTGCCGAGTCAGTCTCGCATCCGGACTCAGAGAGAGCTGCAAAATACCTATTTTACGAAGCTCGTTCCCTACGATAGCTGGTTCCGTGAGCAACAGCGCATCCAGAAGATGGGTGGAAAAATCGTAAGCGTGAAGCTTGTTACAGGCAAACCGGGCATGAATGCTGGTTTAGCTTAGGCTCTAGCTTTTCAAAGTCATTCACTCCGCGCGTCATCCTGCAAACATCGGTGAAATTCTCCGAATTTGCAGGATATTTTTATGCTTGATTGTTCCGGTCACGGACGCTGGGATTACGATGTTGCTTCGATCGAAAACCGGTTACGTTTGGGCCTCGGTTTGCTTCTGGATCGTGATAGTACAATCATGCTGGGTGTATCTATACCGATCGTCACGAGATGGGGCCTCATCCGGCTCAGGTCTAAAGACATCCTAGGTTTTCTGTTCGTTATGTAGTAACGACTGATACAGTGGTTAGTGATGGAAGTGGGTTCGCAACATCACTGGTTTAACTTTTTTAGAGTGTTAGGTTGTACGTAAGCCGCACGTCAGTATGTTCAGTACAATGTTTGATCGTCGTAACACTTGAATGGGCAACGAAACTTACCTTAATCACCCAACATTCGGTTTGTTATTTCGAGTGTGTAGCGTCGAAGATAATCGAGAGCTGTTTACTACGCTCTACGCTCAACGCCTATTTTTTCTGGTCAAGAATCAGGGATCATTGGCGTTTGAACCGCTGACGCGCTCGGATGCACGAATGGTTGTGGAAAGTCGTATGCGACAGTTACGACGACAGGGAATACGTGAGGAGTTGTACGAGCTTCAACGTGTCCATAAACAGACATTCCAGTGATCGGAATCTCTGGGTTGAGATGGATTCCTGGGGTGAACGAAAAGTAATCGGTTTCCCGGTCACGGCGGAGGGGTTCGAGGCTGGGCGAGGTGTTGGAAGTCGTGGTTGCGAAGCCCGATCGCCCTGCTGTGGCACGGTCGAGGTGCTGGCGGCTGCAACCCCACAATTTGACGGTATCGAGTCGAGAAAATCAAGCGGGAGTGAGCAAAGTGAGTGAGGCAACGTCGAAGAATGCTGCTCAGATTGCCCAGCGGATTGCAGAATTGCGATCGGAGTTGCCGGAGGGGGTGCGGGCGATCGCAGTGTCGAAGTATAAACCCGTGGCCGATATTCGGGCAGCTTACGCCGCCGGGGTGCGGGATCTAGGCGAAAGTCGCATCCAAGAGGTCATCGAAAAACGTCAATTATTGGCGGATTTGCCGGACATTACCTGGCATTTCATTGGGCATCTTCAGTCCAATAAAGTGAACGCTGCGCTGGCTCAGGTGGATTGGATTCATTCGGTGGATAGCCTGAAAATTGCGCGGTGTATTCAGCGGGCGATTGAGGCGGGAGGCTCAAGTCCGAAGCTGTGTTTGCAAGTCAAGTTTGCTCCTGACCCGGATAAGTTTGGCTGGGAGATAGACGATCTATTGCGGGATTGGGAGGCGTTGGAAACGTTGGATCGGTTGAATGTGTGTGGGTTAATGACGATCGCCCCGTTGGGGTTAACCGATGCTGAAACACGGGCCTTGTTTGAACGAGCACAGATGTTTTTGCAGGAGTTACGGGCGCGGGCGAAACGTTGGCAGCTTGAGGAGTTGTCGATGGGGATGTCGAATGATTACCCGTTGGCGATCGCCGCTGGTGCGACAATGATTCGGGTGGGACGCACCATTTTTGGAGACCGTTAACCGGCTCCCACAACCGACACAATTTAAATTTAGGGTGTATCCCAAAACCGTTCGACCTGTTCTTGGGCGGCTCGAAGGGCTTTATGGGGCGGCATACCGAGCAAACTTTGCTCGATCGCGCGTCCGAGGGCATCGGAGAGACGGGAATAACCGGCAAAGGTTGGGCGAGCGTGGGCAAATTCCATTTGATCCAAAAACACCTTCAGCACCGGGCGAGACTCCACGTAAGCTTGATAGGCCGAACTTTGACGAGATTCTACATTGACCGGTAAATAACCCGTACCCAAGGCCCACTCGGTTTGGAATTCTTCACTTAAAGCAAATTCTAAAAACTGGGTCGCAGCCGCTTCGCGTTCTGCCGTGCTTCTCATAATGAACAGGTGCTCACCGCCGACAACAGTGGCCGCTTCTGTGCCTTGGGGAATGGGCATCACGTCGTAGTCAATCCCGGTGGTTTCGAGCTGTTCCAGAGTCCACGGGCCAGTTAGCTGCATCGCCACGCGACCAGCAATCAAGTCATCCAATTCAAAGCCACGTTCAGGCTGGGACAGCAGCACCGATCCATCGCTGATGAGCTGCGTCCAGAGGTTCAGGGCGTTACGGGCTTCCTTGGTGGAGAGGTTGGGACGCTCATTGTAGGTCGGGGTTCCGCCTGCGCTATACAAAAACGGTAGCCAGGTGAAGACCGTCCATTCACTTTTGCCGAGGGGCAGTAACATGCCGTAGCGATCGGTTTGTCCGTCACCGTCACTATCTGCCGTGAGCTGTTTGGCGGTTTCTCGGAGTTCAGACCAAGAGGTTGGCGGTGTTTCGATCCCAGCCGCTTTAAATAGGCTCGGACGATAGAAGATACCAATATTATTGGTGGACATCGGAACCGACCAGATAGGGCGTGATGCCACCATCGCATCATACAAAGCGGGGTCGAGCTCATTAACCGTTGTCGATTCGGCAAACCAATTATTGAGCGGGGCGATCGCATTGAGATTGACGAATTGACCCGTGGCAGTGGGTGAAAACCAGAGGATATCCGGGGCCACGTCACCCACGACGGCGGTCAACACCTTGGGCATTTGCTGCTCACTTTGTCCGGCATACACCGAGGTGATGTGAATTGTTGGGTGAGTGTTATTAAACCGATCAACGAGCCGATCGAACACCTCGCGGTTCGGCGGTGGGTTAATGCCTTGCCAAAGGGTCAGTTCGATCACATCCGAAGTATCTTGCTTCGCCTGATTGGCCGGATCGGCCTGGTTCCATAGGGGTGTGCAGGCATAGCAGATCAGAAAGGCCACGATCGCACAGATCCCAATCCCCCAGCGTCGCCCCATCATGCTCAAGTTGGCATGGGGTCTGTCCCGGTGCGATCGGGACGGTCGGATGGTTTTAGTGCGGGAAAAGGGGTTGAGCATGGCGATCGTCAAAGGGTCGGTAAAAGCGCTGGGTTAATAGATCTGGGTGGTGTGGATTGAGGCAGTCTGCACAGGCCGTTTTAACCGAAGTCGGCGAAACACCTGCGCTACAGCTTCAGACTATTACCAAAAAACTGGCTCTAAAGCCCCGTCCTTTTAGGACGGCTTTCGCCAGAGTTTGTTGACTTGCTCGAGAATCCCCGAGCCTTCAGACCGGGAAGGATGTCAAGCATACAAATCCGCTACAAATTCACCATAGCCGTTGTAGGGTAACGTCGGCTCAACATCCCACGATAACGAATTCCCCGACGCAATAATTCGCTCCTCCGCCTGAGACCAGCGCGGATGCGGCACGGTGGGATTCACATTCGCCTCAAAGCCATACTCATTCGGCACGAGCGTATTCCAATAGGTCGCCGGTTGTTCCGCCACAAACTCGATATCCACGATCGACTTGGCTCCCTTAAAGCCATACTTCCAGGGCAACACCATCCGAATCGGAGCGCCGTGTTGTTTCGGCAGCGTGTGACCGTAGGCTCCAGTGGCGAAAAAGGCGAGTTGATTGGCCATTTCCTCGATTCGCAAACCCTCACGGTACGGCCAGGGGAGCGAGTTGGGACGCCAACCGGGGCCGGTGGTAATGCGCTCGTCATAAAACGAGGTGAACTTAACGAATTTCGCGGCACTGGTCGGCTCAACGGCTTCGAGCAACTTTCGCATCGGGAAACCCGCCCACGGCACGGTCATCGCCCAGGCTTCGACGCAGCGAAAGCGATAGGTGCGTTCTTCCAAGCCAAAGGTTTTGGTCAGGTCGTCTAAATCATAGGTTTTCGGCTGATTCACCAAACCATGAACCCGCACTTTCCAGTTTTCCGTCGGGAGCGATTGGGCGGCTCGCCAAATGCCTTTATTGCCGCCAAATTCGTAAAAGTTATTGTAGCGGGCGGCGACATCGCGCGGGGTGATGGGGCGTCCGGGATCGGGGAGCGCGATCGCACTGGGCTGGGGCGAAATCGGTCGCGTTCCGGCGATCGGATTGTTGCCCACATCCTCCGCACCGCTGCTCGTGCCTTTACAGCCCGATAGGGATAGCAATGCCAAACCCATCCCACCGGCGATCGATCCTTTCAAGAACCGGCGACGATTGAGAAAAATGTGCTCGGCGGTGATCCGCGACTCGGGAAGATCCCAAATTTTAGGCTGGCGAAAAAACGGCATAGGACGTGTGGGGAAAACGACAACGGCGGGGCGTGGTTTGGGTTGACGACAGGCTCAATCGTGAAATCCCTGCGGCATCGTTGAAGGATTGGCGATGACGTGAACTATGCTCAGTGTAATGGTTTCCGTTAAATCATGGGTTGCGATTCGACGGTCGGCGGTGTGGGTTTGCTAGGATTCAACTCCTAGGACGAATCCCCAGTTTTCCCATCATGCCCTCTGCACCCGCCTCCACCACGCCCCAACCCACGATCGCCCCACGCGATACCCCCAAAATCAAATGGCTCGTTACGCCCACCTCGATCGCCTGGATCGACCAAGCCCTGGCGAATCTCGACACGGTGCTGCTCGACCATTCCCACTGCGAGCGCAAAGCCGCCGGGGTCGCCTTGAGCTTAATGAGTCGCTATCCCTCGAACGAAAAACTGGTGCGAGAACTCACGGCGATCGCGCGGGAAGAGTTGGAACATTTCGAGCAGGTGAATCGCATTTTGCAACAACGGGGCGTAGATCTTGCGCCACTGCCCGCGCCGCCCTACGGGGGTGGGTTGAAAGCGTTGGTGCGACGCAATGAGCCGGATCGCATGTTGGATTTGCTGCTGGTGTCGGGGTTGATCGAGGCGCGATCGCATGAGCGGCTCGGGTTGTTGGCGGATCATTTGCCCGATCGTGAGTTGGCGAAATTTTATCGAAGTTTGATGGCGTCGGAGGCGCGGCACTATGGCGCGTACTGGGTGTTGGCGACGACGTATTTTGAGCGGGAGGTGGTGGATGCGCGATTGGCGGAACTGGCGATCGCGGAAAGTGAGCTATTGGCGACGCTGCACCCGGAGCCTCGAATTCATAGCTAGAACCGAACAAAACCCGATCGCAACTTTATCTGTGGAAATTCGTGCCATACGCACTTACAGGTACGACAAAAAACGCGATAATGCAGGTCATTCTCGTGATTTTTACTTGATCGGGGATAGCTTTTTTCCTGCACACCATCTACTATGTCCATCGATCTCAGTGTTTTTGCTAAAACAATCGATCCGAGTCGCACCTTAGTTGTCTCCGATCCGAACGATCGGCACTACTACATCGACTTTGCCAGCGTGCGCGGTGGCGAAATCGTCAAAAAACTCTGCAATAGAATCGCCAAACTGTCCCCCGAAGACCCGACCTGTTCGCTGTTCTCTGGGCATATCGGCTGCGGTAAATCCACCGAACTCCAAAGCCTGAAGCAGCAGCTTGAAGACGAAGGCTTTTTCGTTGTGTACTTTGCCTCGACCGACGATCTCGAAGTCGCCGATGTGGACATCATCGACGTACTGCTCGTGATCGCCAAGCGGATTAGTGAGGAACTCGACACCCTCGATGCGCTCGAAACCCCTGCGCCGGGACTGCGCAGCCTGCTGAAGAAAACCGCCGATATTCTCAATACTGAGATTGAGCTGAGTGGAGAGCTTGGATATGCGGACAAGAAGGCGCGGGAGGGGGCGAGCGTTGGTTTTAATACTGAGACGAGGGCTGTGACGCTGGGGATGGGGATCGGTTCGCTGACGGTGAAAGCGAAGGGTGACTCGGGGTTACGCGAAAAGTTGAATCAGTATCTTGGCCCCCAGAAAATCGAGTTGCTGAATCTGATTAATGCTGAATTGCTCGAACCGGCGATCGCGCAACTCAAACAAAAGGGCTATCGCGGTTTGGTGACGATCGTTGATAACCTCGATCGGATTGATCGTTCCGTCAAAGCCTTCGGTAAAGGCCAACAGGAATATCTATTTGTCGATCAGGGCAGCCATCTTAAACAGCTCAATTGCCACACGATTTACACCATGCCGCTGTCGCTGATGTATTCCAGCGCTGTCGGTAATTTGCTGCAAGTGTTCACACAGCCCTACGTGTTGCCGATGGTGTCGATCGGCTTTCCGGATGGTTCGGACTGCGACGAGGGGATCGCTCTGCTCAAGCAAATGGTGCTGGCGCGAGCGTTTCCCACGTTATCGCCAGAGGAACGCTTGGCGAATCTGGAACAAGTTTTCGAGGATGAGGACTGTTTGGATCGGCTGTGTCGCTATAGCGGCGGCCATGTGCGCGATCTGTTGCGGTTGCTATCGCAGTGGGTCGAGGAGGAGATGGATCTACCGTTGACGATGGATACGCTGGAGGATGTGATCGCCGATCATGGGAATATCCTGCGGCTGCAAATTTCGTCGGCGGAGTGGGGGCTGTTGCGCGAGGTGAAGAAGACGAAAAAGGTGAGTGATGACGAGGGGTTCCAGAAGCTGATTCACACGCGGATGGTGTTTGAGTATAAGGAGCGCAAAAAGTCGTGGTTTGATATCAATCCGGTTTTAGCCGATGCCGAGGAATTGGA
>RDYZ01000086.1 GCA_004293855.1 Oscillatoriales cyanobacterium
CGGTTTTTTGCAACAGGCGGAAACAATGGATTATTTAGAATTAGTTCAAGCATTTCGGAATTGGGTAAAAAACCAAATACTACCAACCAATTAAGCTAAGGTGCATTATAGGTGTCGCAAACCAACGATAAATTATCACAGATAAAAATTCGATCAATAGTTTGGCTCAATAGTGATAAAATAAAATAAAGCACTCGTCAAAATCTCCATCACAGTCTGGCAGAGCCAGCACTTCTACCGATATGCGATCGCTAGAGTCTCACAACAAATACCCAGATTGCTTGTGGATGCAACTAGAAGCAATTCCAGTGCCATCAGTTGCAGCCCAAACCCAGCAGCTTGACATTCACTTGAGCCTCAATTTTAACGAGCATTGGGAACCGCTGCTGGGCGGCCGCGTTAAATTTGGTCTGCAAGGCGGAACGCTCAAACTAAATCTGGAAAACTGCGAAATTCCGGTAGCATCGCGTCAGTTAGTCGGTGATTTTGAGCTGTCGCCCATCGACAGCAGTACAGAGATTTTGTCAACCGAAAGTCAGCGGGAAGTTCGAGACAACGAGAAGGCGGAAAAAATCCAGGAAACTGACTGCACGTTTTGTCATGTTTCCACAATCGGCGACGATACAAAACCCGCTTGGATTTTTTCATTAAAACGGGGAAAACAAATATTAAAAGGTTTGCTAAAAAGTGTTAAACTGGGAGAATTTCCCGCCAAACCATTGCGGATTGCAGCGGCTTTTGAAGTTGCGAAAGAAGATATTTATCTCACAGATGCGGAGGGTTTGTGGCCGCACGATATTACGCCAAATCAACATTCGGTTTTAGAAAGAATCCTGACTGTATATTTAGCAAATAAGCTCCAACCGGCTCTCAGTTGGGCGCTATTGTCTTACAATTTGCCTGCGGTGGAACAGCCTGAGGTGGAAATTATCGCGCCAGCCGAAGCCGAGTTGCAGGAAATGGTCGATCGCATTATAGCTGCTGAAACCGATGATTTTGTAGAACTGGCAACAATCGCCAATCTCAATCCCGCACTGGATTTCGCGGGCGGTAGCTTGCGCGGGACGAGTTTAAGTGCAGTGGATTTTAGTAGTGCAAATCTCCCGGCGGCAAATTTCCGGGGTGCAAACTTAAACGATGCCGATTTCAGCGACGCCAACCTGCAAAACGCTAAATTCAGCGGTGCAGATTTGAGTGGCGCATTCCTCGGAAATGCAGATTTGAGCGGTGCAGATTTGTACCGCGCCAGTCTGGCTTTAGCAAACCTCAGCGGTGCCGATTTTAGTCGCGCAAATCTGCTCGAAGTTAACCTAACAAATGCTAATTTCAGCGGTGCGAATGTCAAGTCAGCGAGGTTTGGGAATAACTCGGGACTTGCGGAAGATGTCAAGCTAAATTTACAGCAGCGGGGAGCAATTTTTGAGGATGTTTAGCCCGTAAATGCCAGATCCCGTTCATCCATCCGCATCCATCGTGGCACGGGCCCAAAAGCCTGTGCGATAGATCGGTTCAAAAAATATCGCTCGCGTTTCTTAAACTTTTTGTGGCTTTGGCTAATAAATTTACAATTCTGCTGTAGAGCTATTGAGCGATCGCCTGACTCGATTCAATCTTTGCAGGCGAAGCTGTTCTGCCAGTAGCGTATTAATTTCTCCTAATTCTAAATTGACTTCTTGAACCTCCATACGAGTTCGGCGGAGGTTAGCTAGCAAACGTTTAGATGTTTCTGGATCGGGGATGCGCGGTTGTTTATTCATGGCAAGTTGTATTCCATCTTAACTTCTTCAATACTACGCTCCAGTGCCGGAATCCTTGCTTGGGTTCGTGCTATAGCTCGTTCTAGTAATTGTAGCATATCACCAGAGGCAACAGGTTGAGCTTGGGCAATTTGAAGCTGGATAGTAGATAGTTGAGAGTAGGAAGATTCAGCATCATCGGCTGCACTTTTCATTTCATCTAGTGCCGCAATCGTTGCCTCGGTCTCTCCAAATAGTTCAAAAATGGTTAATTCCAAGGCAGAAGCTTCATTAACAATATCTAAAGCCTGCTGTTTTAATTGATTTATAATTTCAGTAGTTCTTGATGGTAAATCAGCCATATTTACACCCCTAAAATTAAGTTATTGCCATAAAAATTTAACATACCATAGTGTAATCGATCAACATCCGAAGCAGTTCACAATCATACATACCGAAATCCTTTTCATCCATCAGCGTCCATCGTGGCACGAACCCAAAAGCCCGTGTTCCCGAATCGGTTCAAAAAAGAGCGTGAAGCGAAGCTATCTTCCCGCAAGGGTTCGGTGAAGGGTAGGGAATCGCCCTCAAAAAGAGCGATGGCTACGCCCGGGCCCCGGCCTACGCACTTCACCAAAACAAATTATCCCTCATCCTCCGATTTCACAGGAGCACGCCCAGAAATCACAATAAATCCTACCGACTCAAGAGTTAGGTGCGGGTGGCGAATTCCCGCTAAAACCGCTTGACTCAACAAACTTTCGGTACTAATTTCATCAGCCAAAACTGATTCTAAAAGTTGTTCCGATTTAGAAAGTCGATTCAAACGTAATTGCAATTGATTTACCCGATTTTTGAGTTGAATTGCAGCACTGGTAGCAGAATTATTGCACATTTCGACAAAAGCCTCGCGCCCGCGCAGCAATTCCTCCTATACCACCCGCCCCTTCTGACAAAAATCTTCCCAATCCAGGGAATGTACAAAATTGTCAATCTGCGATGTGCGATTTTTAGAC
>RDYZ01000032.1 GCA_004293855.1 Oscillatoriales cyanobacterium
GACGATGCTTGAGGTGCATGGTCGCGGTTACTGGGAGACGAGCGATGAGAATATCGATCGTTTGCAGGAGTTGTATGAGGAGGTTGAGAACCGGATTGAGGGGGTTGAGTAATCTCTTTCGGTTTCAACTCACGGTCTTACTTCAGTGTCTGATTTGATTTAAGTTATGGGGCATCCTGGTTGCAGGATGTCCTTCTCTGTTCGCCTGGAGAAAGAAATGCCACGTACATTTGGCTTAGTGGATAGTAAGGTTCAGGAAGCTGAGTACTTCTTAAATCGCATTATCAATGCTGACATGTTTTTCTTTGGTGTCCAATGCGATGCGGTGGCATTTACCGCAGCAGCACGTAGCATCACGTTCGCAATGCAGTCTTCTCTAAAAGGCATACCAGAATTTAATTCGTGGTATGAAGAGAAACAAAAGGAACTTCGAGCAGATCCTCTTGCCAGGTTTTTTAATGACTTCCGCCGGATATCTCAGCACATCGGAGAAAATGTGGTCGTTGGTGGCTCAGTAGATCGTGAAAATGGTGTCCTCTTCTACTTCGGCTCTCTTCCAGATTTGCCAAATGTACCGGATCTTGATGTTGCATCAGCATGTAAGCAATACTTTAAGAATACGCTCAAGTTAGTCTATGAGTGCTACATCACATTCCCAACTCTGATTAATGGAAAGTGGTATTTCACTAAGGAACATTTCGCCTCGCTAGATAAGACTATTGAGGATGCAGTGGAAGAACTGGGCTTTCCCAGGAACTGGGCTCGGGTTCCTGGATTGGATGAAGATGCGCAATGGTTTTGCCTCCGTAGACAAGCAGATGGATGCAATATTCAAGAGCAATTTATGAATTGGCTCGATAAGCGAGTACCATATCCGGATGATGAAAGTACAGAGGTTGAAGACCTAAGTAGCCCAAGTTGATCATTTTTTTCGCGATGATGGCGATCGACGGTGGCTATTTTCTCGTTCCCACGCTCCGCGTGGGCAACGCAAGCCCCAGACGCTCTGCGTCACGACCTCTCAACTGTGATTCACTAGATGCAGAGCGTCCAAACGGCATTCCTACGCAGAGCGTAGGAACGAGTTAGCCTGGAGCTGTTTCCAACAAAACAGAAGCACCATGACCAACGCCGCCCTAGAAAAACGCCTCGCCGCGATCGAAACCGCGATCGCCCAACTCCAGCAACAACTCGCGATCGGCCAACAACCCAACTGGCTGCAACAAATCGCCGGATCGTTCAAAGACGAACCCGCCTTCGACGAAATCCTGACCTACGGAAAAGCCATCCGCCAAGGAGACGAATCCCTGCTCAACGACCTCGGCGAACAGTGAAATACCTGCTGGACACCGATCACCTGAGCATTCTGCAACGCCAGACCGGCGAAGCGTACGATAACCTCACCCAGCGAATGGCACAACATTCCCCCACGGACTTTGCCATCTCGATCGTCACCTTTCACGAGCAAATGCTGGGAAGCCACGCCTACATCAATCGTGCCCGCTCCCTGAATCAAGTCACGAAAGGCTACGAACTCATGGCCAGAATCGTGAGCGATTTTAGGCTGATGCCCGTTTTGCCCTTCGACGCAAACGCCGCGATCGCCTACGCCGAACTGCAAGCCCAGCGAATCCAACTTGCCAAAATGGACACCCGCATCGCTGCTATCGCTTTGTCCCAAAATTTAACCGTACTGACTCGCAACCATCGAGACTTCGGCAAAGTTTCAGGACTCGCGATCGAAGATTGGACTCCAAATCGTCGTTAAAATCGGAGGCCACAACACCAAATTTATTTCTCGTTCCCACACTCCGCGTGGGCAACGCCAGCCCCAGACGCTCTGCGTCACGACCTCTCAACCGCGACTCACTAGACGCAGAGCGTCCAAACAGCATTCCCACACAGAGCGTAGGAACGATTAACGCCGATTAACGCGTAAAACTGAGTTTTACTTTTTTCTACATAGTTAATGTCCAGACGCGACAATCTCCACTATCCCTTACGCCGAACCCTCGAAAAAGACGGCTGGATAATCACTGACGATCCCCTCATCCTCATTCTCGAAAAAACTCTTCTCAAAGCTGACCTCGGAGCCGAAAAAATCTTCACTGCCGAAAAATCAGGGCGTAAAATCGCCGTTGAAATCAAAGACTTCGACTCCTTCTCCATCATCAGCGAACTTGAAAAAACAATGGGACAGCTTCAGCTCTATCAATGGGCGCTGGAAGCACAAGAACCAGAACGAGAGCTATTCCTCACCGTCAGTCGAGATGTCTACGTCAAACACTTCCAAAAGCCGATCTTTCAGTTAGCCGTCCAGCGCAATAAAATTAACCTGTGAGTCTTCGACCCCAACCGGGAGGTCATCCTGCAATGGATCGAACCCTGAGCTACACAGACATCCTCAAGCAAACTGTACAAGAAGCAACCGCCGATCAACCCAGCCTGCAAGCCATCAAACTCTATCCTGTCTGCGACACCGAAACCGGCCACTTCCTCGTACTCGCCACCGGCTGGGACAACCAACACTGGATGGATGCGATTCTCTTTCACGCCCGCTTAGTCGGCCAGCAAATCTTCATCGAAGAAGACAACTTCGAGGAAAGCCTAACCGAAACCCTCATTGCAAGTGGAGTCGCGATCGAACACATCATCACCCCCAATCGACCATAATCGGATAGAACCTCGCAGCATCGAGCCGAAACCACCATGACCGACCTGCTAAACCAAGCGATCGCCCAACTGCAAACCCTCCCCGACAGCCAACAAAACGCGATCGCTGCCATTATTCTCGACGAACTCAAAGATGAACAACGCTGGGATACCGCCTTCGCGCGATCGCCCAACCTCCTCGCCAACCTCGCCGCCGCTGCCATGGCCGAATACCACGCCGGAGAAACCCAAGAACTCGACCCCGAAACACTGTGAAATCCCGCACCACCCGCGAATTCCGCAGACTGTTCGCCAACCTACCCCCACAAATCCAACGGCAAGCCCGCGCCGCCTACCGCCAGTTTCAGAAAGATCCGAACTATCCCAGCCTGCGCTTCAAGAAAGTCCACCCAGAACTACCGATTTACTCCGCAGACGCTCTGCGTCACGACCTCTCAACCGCGATTCACTAGACGCAGAGCGTCCAAACGGCATTCTCACACAGAGCGTAGGAACGATTAACTACGCAGACATCCTCAAATAAACCGTACAAGACGCAACCGCCGATCGACCCAGCCTGCAAGCTATCGAACTTTATCCTGTCTGTGACACCGAAACCGGCCACATTCTCGCACTCGCCACCACCTGGGACACACAAAATCAGATAGACACGATCGCCATGATTAGACCAGCACTAGACACCGCCGAACTTCCCCAGACCGGCTAACCGCACCCATTCTCAAGCCGTCCCTCTCGCTACACTAGGGAACGCAACCGCCCAGCCCTACACCATGACTAGCAGCCCTCTTGCACTTTACCCCGACGCTTACCCATCCCATTATTGGGACTGGCGCACGTCGGATGACACCACTCACACCATTCACTACGTCCACGCAGGCCAACCCCACCCCGATCGCCCCGCACTGCTCCTCGTTCACGGCTTCGGTGCATCCACCGATCACTGGCGGAAAAACATCGATGGCCTCAAACAGGATTTTGATGTCTGGGCGATCGATCTGCTGGGCTTTGGACGATCGGCCAAACCGGATCTCGCCTATAGCGGTGATCTCTGGCGCGACCAACTGCGGGCATTTATCCGTGAGGTGATCGGCCAGCCGACGGCGATCGCGGGAAATTCCTTAGGGGGGTATGCCGCCCTGAACACCGGCGCGACCTCTCTCGAGGTGGTGGCCGGTGTTGCCCTGCTCAATAGTGCAGGCCCATTTAATGATGGCAGTACCCTCAACAATCGCCAACCCAGCCTAGTGCAGCGGCTCGTGAAGTGGTTTGCACTGCAAGACTGGGTGGCGTATCTCATTTTTCAAAATACACGTCGGAAGTCCGTCATTCGTAAAACCCTGGAAAAGGTCTATCTGGATCAAACGGCGGTGACCGATCGCCTCGTTGACGAAATCTTTCGCCCATCGGCTGATCCTGGTGCGGCGAAGGTCTTCGCATCGGTGTTTAAAACACCGCGTGGGGCAACGGTCGATGAGCTATTGGCGAAGCTGCAATGTCCCCTGATGACGATTTGGGGCGAGGGTGACCCGTGGATGAAAACCCGCGATCGGGGGGCCAAATTTCGTGAGTTTTATCCCGGCGTAACGGAGCATTACCTCCAGGCCGGTCACTGCCCCCACGATGAAGTCCCGGATCAGGTGAATACGTTAATTCGGGAGTGGGCGGTGTCGTTGGAATTGCAGTCGGAGTCGCTCGCAACCTTTGGTACACGCTAGCGACGAGACGGGCTCATTCCCATGCCGGAGCTGCGATCCTGACGATCGAGCCATCACTGCGGTTCGCCGATTAGGGTAAATGCAGCCCAATAGTACGGGTTAGGATACGTCTCCTTCACGTGGAGCATGGCCTGACGTAGGGCCTGAGCCTTACCCAGGCCGTTGCCCTGCCATTCTTGGTAAAACGCCACCATCAGATCCGTGGTCGCTCGATCGCTGACATTCCACAGTGACACCAGCACACTCGGCACTCCCGACACCATCAACGATCGCGACAACCCAATCACCCCATCCCCCGAAATCCGCCCCAATCCCGTACTACAGGCACTCAAGGCCACCAGGTCTGCATTGAGGGATAGATCGAGAATTTCGGCAGCGGTTAACCAGCCATCATCCTCTGGGGAGGGAGCAAGGGCGATCGCGCTAGCGAGTCCGGCTTCATCATCGAAAATGCCGTGGGTGGCGAGGTGAATGACGCGGGCATCGGGCATCTGGGACACGATGCGCGTTTCGGTTGCTTCATTGGCCGTGAGCATCACCGTAGACCAGAGGTCGGCAATTTGATCGGCCTCGTCTGCTGCGCCATCGAGGGGGGTCAGCCCTTCGGGCATGGTGGGGTTGCCGACAATCAGAATGGCATCATTACTGGTCCGACGGGCGGCGAGCTGGCGTGTTTTGTCCAGAACTTCAATCGAGGGGGCGATCGATAGGGTGTGTTGTTCGATGAGGTACGATCCGGCGGCATCCTGAAGGGCGGGAAAGGCCACCAGGAATAATGAGCCGTCGGGAATGAAAATCACCAGATCGTCGGGATTCGTGGGGAGATAAGCGGCGATCGGCTCAATCAGCAGGCGGTGGAGCTGTTGTCGTAAGGCATTGGACGAGCCGATCGCCTGGGAATTAAACTCGGCAAAGGCATCACGGGTGATTTGTGGGTCAAAGGTTCCAGAGCCGCGCACCGTAGACAACACCCGGTTTTCACAGCGAACATTGGGACATCGGGAGGCCATGATTAAAGCCTCGAGCGATCGTTCTTCCTCACGTAAGGAAACCGCCACCGCATAAATCTGACCATCCGGACGGATCACCC
The DNA here is from genome assembly GCA_004293855.1 of Oscillatoriales cyanobacterium. GTDB lineage: Bacteria > Cyanobacteriota > Cyanobacteriia > Cyanobacteriales > Geitlerinemataceae > RDYZ01. The sequence continues at coordinate 5,479 of RDYZ01000032.1, forward strand.
AGATGATTAGATAATCGTCCAGTTTGGAATACTGCACCAGGGTGGCATTGTGGGTTCGGGCGATCGCGCGGATATCCTGAAGGCTGGGGGGGTGGGGTGAGATCGCCTCGGTGATTTCCGTGGGACGAAGTTGCTGATCGAGGAGAAACAAAAAGGCACGGGCGCGGCTTCGTTCCGAGACTTCCAGCGCTTGCCCCCATTTGTCCTGACGCAGGAGGATATCTTGCAGCAGGTGAAAGGATTGAATTTGCGTGTCGAAGAGCGAAACCCGATCGCGATCGCTGAGATCGGGCGATCGCATGGCATCGAGCAGATCAACCGCTTCGTATAGGGCGGCTTCGGCCTGATCAAGCTGACCGTTTTGTGTGTAGGCGCTGCCAATGTTGTTTAACGCAAAGGCAAGCTCCCGTCGATCGCCAAGGTCGCGCAGTCGGGCGATCGCCTCCTGAGAGGCGGCAATTGCGGCCTCGTAGTCCTCTAGCTTGCTATAGGCAATACTCAAATTGCCCCAGGTGAGCGCCAAGCCACGCCGATCCTCCAGACGATCAAACAAGTCCAGTAACTCCCGCCCCACCTCGATCGCCTCGACTTGACGATCAAGTTCCTGGTACACCAGCGCCAAATTACTCAACGCATAGGCTGCCTGTTCCGGCTCGCCGATCGCCTCAAACAGATCATGAGCCTGACGGTGCAGCGCGATCGCCTGGTCATACTGCTGCTGACGGCGATAAATGAGCGCCAGATTGCCGATGGCCGCTGCTTCGGTGTAGCGTTCCCCTGCCGCTTGCGCCTGATCGCGTGTAGCCTGGGTGAGAGCAAGGCTGTCGTCGTAGCGACCCAGGGCATTGTAAATCGAAGCCAGGTTGAGCCGTGAGGTCAGTGCTTGGGGCCTGTTGCCATCCGCTTCCGCCAAGCTCACGGAGGTTTCAAGCATCGACACCGCCTCCGATAGATTGCCCAGCAGGTAATACGACATCCCCAGGTAGGATCGCAAATTTGCCTCAGTACTGGGGATGGATTCCAGATTTCCCAGATCCTCCCCCGCCTCCTTCAGGTCTAACAACACCGCCAGAGCGGTTTCAAACTCAGGAATGGCCTCGGGATGACGACTCGCATTATAAAGATTGATCCCCCGATCGAAGGCTTGCATGGCCTGATGATGGGCGAGCATGGCGGAACTCGCCGATCCCCAACGCAGGACATAGCCACCACGTTCCCCCGCTGTATAGGTGTTCACCCAGATTTGATAGCGCCCGGTTTGCGGCACGGTCAGCACAATCCGAGCATCATCACCCACGCCGCTATCGTCATCGCGAGCCAGCTCCTGACCCTCGGGATCGAACAGGAAGAGGAAGGGGTCGAACTCCTCAGAAATTAAATCGATCGCGATCGTCTCACCGGCACGGATTTCCAACGACTGAGGCGCGTAGTAACTGCCATCTTGCAAGCTGGCGTTGGTGTCATCGAGTTGGTCGCTACGTTCCCCCGGCTCGATCGCCTGGGCCGTGGCGAGGAAGCCAGTACTCACGATCGCAAAGCTGGTGCTGACGGCGATCGCCAGGTCTAAAAAACGGAGGACGCCGGAAGAATTCATCCTGTGGAGCCGGTTGCAGGCTGGGAGACGATGGCTCTATCCTAGCCTCACCCTCGAGGTGACTGGGTCAGCAAGCCACTGACAGCGACCCGATCCAGGCAAAGTTAAAAATATTTCAAACCACAACAGAATGTAACGGGATCAGGCAGTCCGCAAACAGACTTTCTAGGATGCCTGTAGCGACAACCATATTTGGCCTCCTTAGCGCGGACGAGTCGCCGTTCGCGATCGAGCGTGCGGTATTGACCTTGCCGTACGCTCTTATTCGTTTTCGTGGTTTATGACATTGAACTTTCCCCCCACTGATCTCGATACCGCTGCCAACACCACACCGCAGCCCCAGGACGCAAGCGGGGCAACCGGCGCGACTCAGACCTACATCACAGTTCACGGTCACTTTTATCAACCCCCGCGCGAAAATCCCTACCTCAATGCGATCGAGCGGCAACCCAGCGCCGCCCCCTTTCACGACTGGAATGAACGGATCGCCTACGAGTGCTATCGCCCAAATGCCTTTGCGCGAATCTTTAACGATAGCGGCGACCTGGTGGATTTGGTGAATAACTACGAGTTCATGAGTTTCAATATCGGCCCGACGCTGATGGCGTGGCTCGATGAGCATGAGCCGGAAACCTACACCAAGATTCTCGAAGCCGATCGCCTCAGTGCCGCCCGGTTGAACGGTCATGGCAATGCGATCGCCCAGGTGTACAACCACATCATCATGCCCCTGGCCAATCGACGCGATAAACAAACCCAGGTTCGTTGGGGATTGGCGGATTTTCGACAGCGGTTTGGGCGTGAACCGGAGGGGATGTGGCTGGCGGAAACGGCGATCGATGCGGAAACCGTCGAGGTGCTGATCGAGGAAGGCTTACGGTTTGTGATCCTGGCACCGTCCCAGGTCGCCCAGTGCCGCCCCGTACCCACAACCGATCAACCCGATCCGACCTGGATCGATGTCACCGATGGTCAAATTGATCCCGCCCGTCCCTATCGCTGTTTTTTGGACACGGATCGATCGCGTTATCTCGACATCTTTTTTTACGATGGGCCGATTTCCGGTGAGATGGGCTTTAACGATGAGATTTTGCAGGGATCGAAAACCTTCGCTGATCGGCTGGCCTTGGCCGTCCATGAGGACGATCGCCCCGCTCAGTTAATCTCCGTCGCGACCGATGGCGAAACCTTTGGTCATCACAAAGTGGGCAAGGAAAAATGTATTGCCTACTGTTTCCGGCGAGAGTTTGCCGATCGTGGCTGGCAGGTGACAAACTTCGGCCATTACCTCAGTTTGTATCCGCCCACCTGGGAATGCCTTTTAAAGGACGTGACCGCCTGGAGCTGTTCCCACGGGGTCGATCGCTGGCAGGATGATTGCGGCTGCGGCAGTGGTGGCGGAACCCAGCAACAGTGGCGCAAACCCCTACGCACGGCGCTGAACTGGTTACGGGATGAGCTGATTGCCATCTATGAAAAACACGCGCCGGATGTCCTGCGTGCCCCCTGGGCCGCACGCAATGACTACATCGATGTGGTGCTCGATCGATCGCAAGCGATGATGTATCGCTTTTTGGCCGCCCATCAGGTGGGAGAACTGGATCTCGAACGCCGCACCGATGCGCTCCACTTGCTGGAGATGCAACGCCACAGCCTGCTGATGTTCACCAGTTGCGGCTGGTTTTTTGAGGAAATTTCACGGCCCGAGGGGACGCAGATTTTACGCTACGCAGCACGGGCGATCGAACTGGCGGGGATTGTGTCAGGGATTGATCTCGAACCGGAATTTGTCGATCGTTTGGCCGCCGCTCCGACCAATGATCCTGGCTATAGCGACGGTGCGGATCTCTATCACCAGGCCGTCACCACCGCCAAAGTCAGTTGGGGACAGGTGGCCGCCCACTATGCGATCGCCTCGCTGTTTAATGCCTATCCGGAACAGCATCGGGTCTATTGTTACGACGCCGATCGGCTGGATTATCAGATTCAACGCTTTGGCTCCCTGGCCCTCGCGATCGGTCAAGTGCGCCTGACGTCGGAAATTTCGCGCGAATCCCAGCATCTCGTCTTTGCGGCGCTCCACCTGGGCGGCCTCGATTTCCATTGCTGTATCCAGCCGTTTCGCGATCGTCTCGCCTATAGCCAGCTCAAGGATCAGCTCTTTAGTAGCCTCACGGCGGCAAGTACCGCTCAGGTTATTTTGAAAATGAGTCAGGTCTTCGATGGCGATACCTTTGCCTTGAATGATCTCTTTGCCGAGGAGGAATATCGCATCGTGCAACAACTGAGCCGCGATACGCTCACCGAACTCGATCGGCTCTACACCCAAGTCTATCGCGACAACTACAGCCTGATCGCCGCCTATCGTCGTACCGATCGGGATGTCCCACCGGAGCTACAGGTGGCCGCCGAGGTCGCGCTGCGCTATCGCTTTAATCGTGCAGTAGCTGACCTCAATCGCAGTAATGCCAAGCGGATCAGCGCCCTGGATGAACTGGGAGCGATCGCAGCGGAAGCGGAACGGATCGACTGTCTCTTGAACGTCCCTCAAGCCTGCCTCGATATCGAAGCCTTCATTGCCGCCACCATTCAAACCTTACTCGCTCCCCACACCCCCGAGGATTTTGACTCGATTGATCGACCGGCCTACGTGCGAGAACTGTCGCATCTGATCGAAGTCTGCCACCGGCTTGAGCTGATTATCGATCTCAATCCTGCCCAGGAAGCGGTTTTCTTGGCCCTGCGAGACGGTCGGATTCCTCAAATTACGGGCTATATTGTTCAACTCGCCAAGGTTTTACGAATTGACATCGATCGGGCCAGTGCGGGTCAAACCTCGTCAGCGGTACACCTTGCAACGGAGACTCCGATTGATCGATAATTGACGACAGAGGAATAGAATGGCAAAAGCCGTGCCACCGACCGGTTCGTGTCGTCGCCCTCATCCTGTGACTCGGCGGCCTGTGGTGGCCTGCGATGCCTGCGATGATCGACGCAAGTCCGCCAGCGCAGCCGATCGCCAGGTTCCGGCGACCCATACCAGACGTTAATCATTAATATTCTGTCTGTCATCCTTCTTCCATGATCGACTTCGCACCAGATCTCCTGAGTTCCTTTATCCACGAAGTCGCCAGCCAAACGGGCATTGTTATTCGCGATCGCGATCGGGCTTTATTTGCGAAAAAACTCGCCGATCGGGTTCGAGCCGCCCACAAAACCGACTTACAGGACTATTACACCTGGCTCTTTGCCAACCCGCGCGAGCTTCACGATCGCCAAACCGCACGCGGCACGGAATGGCAACTCATCATTCAGCAAATCTCGATTACCGAAAGTTATTTCTTCCGCGATCGGGGTCAGTTTCAGTTGTTGCGTGATCACGTTTTACCCCAGGTCATCGCCGAACGTCGCCAGATTGCCCAAGCCTGCGGCCAGCAGCCCCGCCTACGGATTTGGAGTGCGGCCAGTTCGACGGGGGAAGAGCCCTATTCCTTAGCGATCGTGGTGTGGGAATTGCTGCCGGATTTAGCGGATTGGGATGTACGCATCGTGGGGACGGACATTAACGAAGCGGCCCTCGCCACGGCCCGCAAGGCCACCTATAGTGATTGGTCATTTCGTCAGGTTGATCCGGCCATCCGCGATCGCTATTTCAAACATCGCATCAGCCCTGTCGATCGGCCCTGGAAACTCGATCCCAACATTGCCAAACTGGTGCGGTTTTATCCGCTTAACCTATCCCAGCCCTGCTATCCCAATGCGGAGCTGGATTTGGTAGACCTGGATTTAATTCTCTGCCGCAATGTGTTTATCTACCTCGATGGACAAACCATTCGCAATATCCTCGATCGGATGGCGAGAACGCTCAATCTCACGGGCTACCTGCTCACGGCTCATGCGGAATTGCAGCACCAAGATACCCGAGCTTTTAAAGCTCAACTGTGCCCACAGTCGGTGATCTATCAGCGCTGTGATAGTGTTTCCCCCTCGATCGCGGGAGCCACCCAATCACCCCCCCCTCTCCCCGAGGTGCGATCACCCGAACCTCGATCGCCCATCTCCCCCACCAGCCCGCTCAGTTCCACCGTTATTCGCCCCTACCCGACCCAACACCGACCGCAATCCTTTGCGCCCTCCACTCCCCTCCGCTCCACTCCATCCCCCGCGCCGGAAAGTCTACCGCGTCTGAATTTCCCCACGAGTGCAGCTCGTGACCCCAAGACGTCTGATCCGTCGCGCAATTCTCCGCTCGATCGGTCTAGCTCACGTCGCACCGCCACCCCCAACGACACAACCCACACGTCCCCCCTCCAAACAACCTGGGCTGATCGGCAAATGGCCGACGCGATCGTCCGCTTTCAGCATCGAGACTACCCTGCTGTTATCCGCCAACTGGATCAACTCCTTAGCCAGCAACCCCAACACTTTGCGGCCTGCGATTTGCTCTCCCTCGCCTATGCCAACCTTGGGCAATATAACCAAGCCTCTTACTATTGCTCGAAAGCGCTAGAAATCGATGCCTGTGCCACCTCGCCCTACTATTTGATGGCGCATCTTGCCGAAAATAGCGGTAACATTGCCCGCGCAAAAACCCTGCTCAAACGTATTATCTACCTCGATCCGGAAGCCGCCCTAGCCTATCTTGAACTGGCAGCACTCTACTCCGCTGAAGGGGACACAACGCGGGCTCAGACCATGAAGCGTACCGCCCGCATCCTGTTAGCGGCCCGTGACGCTGATGAAATCCTCGATCCCTATCGTCAGTTATCCGTCGGGTCTGTGCTCAAGCAAATTGAGCAACCTGGTGATAGTCCTCGATCGTCACTGGTGACGGATGGTTTTTAGAGATCATCTTTGTACAACGCAACGTAAAACGTTCACGGGGTGAAATCCAGGCCAGTACGACGAAAAAAATTGAGCCCGCACTGAAACACGCGGGCTTCATCAGTCAAAAAAATATGCCCATAAACGTATTGACTCAAATCACCATCGGCAGGATGTAAATAAACGCAACAAGATACTAGATTGATCTGTCGGATATAAGACAATTTGTCCGTTGTGAACATCAAGTTCACAACACTTCAACTCACCGCTTTGTTAGTAGCTGCATCTATCATTGACACATCGTCAGTCCGAAGAGTTTCTCGGTAAGATTACGCAAAATAGTGCCAAATTTCGCCAGAGAACGTAACTCAGAGGCCATCAATTTTTGTCAAACCAAATATTTCAGATAGACGGGTTATTTTCCAAAGCATGAATGCAACTAACCTATTCCTTACACTAGGAACTCGTTTAAGTGACTACTCCTGCTTCTACTTGCGTTCTCTCTTTCGATGGTAAAAGCCAATACGTCGAAATCCCCTATAAACCAGAGCAAAACCCTGATGTGTTCACGGTTTCTGCCTGGGCAAAAGTGACCGGAGGCCAGGGGACTTGGCGATCGGTGATCACGTCTCGTGATGGCAGTCCCAATCGTGGCTACATCATTTACGCCGGTGCTAACAATAAATGGCAAACGTGGGTCGGCAATGGCTTATCTGGAGATGGTAATGGTTGGATGGCGGTCTCCGGCTCTGATATTCAATTGAACACCTGGACTCATGTCGCCTCTGTTTTTGATGGCAAAGTTTTGGAGCTATTCATTAACGGTAAATCGGTCAGTAAAAAGAACGTCACCTACGCTAAAAATACCCAACGTCCGTTGCGAATTGGTACGGGTTTAACGGAACGTACGTATTGCAACTACTTCTATCACGGTCAAATTGCGGAAGTTTCGGTCTGGAATGTTGTACGCAATGAGGCGGACATTCAGTCATCGATGAACCAACGCTTACGCGGTAACGAAGCGGGTTTAATGGGTTACTGGCCGCTGAATGAATGCTCGGGCAAGACGGTGGCGGATCAAACCAGTCATGGCAATGCTGGGAATGTTTCTGGAGCAACGTGGCAAACCATCGACGACCTCCCTGTACAACCGGCTGCACCGGAGCCTATCAAGGTGGTGATCACGGATTTGGTGTACAAAGGCAAAGTCAAGCGGGCACAGTCTGATGAGTACGTTGAGATTACGAATCAGGGTGCGTCTGCTGCGGATATTTCGGACTGGAAGTTGACTTCGGCGGCTAGCGATCGCCAGGTGTTTGTTTTCCCGTCGGGGACGACCCTGTCTGCGGGTCAAAGCATCCGGGTCTACACCAACGAGGTTCACCCAGAAACCGGAGGCTTTAGCTTTGGCAGCCGTACGGCAATTTGGAATGACCTAGGCGATCTAGGCACTCTGTTTAATGCTGAGGGTGAAGAGGTCTCGACCTACTCCTATGGAGCTGTAACGAAGGAGTAAAGGCAAGCTGTCCGTACACAGCGAGACTGACACGAACTCCCTAAGACCGCTGTGGTCTTAGGGAGTTGAAATATGGCCTCGATCGCCAAGGGTGATGGAATAGGGATGACGTTCGGGATCGTTGCTCATCCCTACCCCGATCGGGAATTCAGCGCTCAAGCTACGCCGGAACGAGGACATCGGCCAGCGGCATCCAGTTACATTCCCGATCGCCACCCACCTCAACCACGATCTTGACGCGCGGCTCTAACTTCGGCAGGGTCACCAAATATTCCAGTTCCTGACGGGATAGAACCTTGCCGTCAATGATCCAAATTAGGAGACCTTTCGCATAGCTTGGCAGACAGGAAAGCTGGGTCTGAATCACCGGCGGTACAAAGTAAATCGGTCCAGATGCACCCTCGGCAAAATCTTTTTTGCCCAGATGGGGCGGACGGACGCCATGAACACCGGTCAGATAGGCCGCAAGGTCGCCAAGGCCGCGAGCATTCAGGGTAATGCTGAGGTAGCCCGCTGCGCGAATCCGACGCTGGTAGCGTCCTTCATAGCCACCTTCGAGCGGTGCGTACATGGCTAACGCACCCGATCGCTCAAGGTCTTTCACAATTTTGTTTCCGAATACCAGCAATGCCATTGATTTCTTGAGTTCCTGATTCGCGGGTAAAGGTCGTGGTTCGGCGATCGCGGCGCGATCGAGCATGGGGCTGGTGAGCCTAGATCACAGTTCCGACGCCTGCTGGAAAGTATACCGTTGCAGCTTCCTTGGTGTCGCGTCAACGCTACCCAAAACTCG
>RDYZ01000087.1 GCA_004293855.1 Oscillatoriales cyanobacterium
GGGCCAACGCCGATATAGTCTGCACCTTCCTCGATCGCGCGGCGCATTTCGTCCGGGTTGGTGGTTGATCGGCCAATGATGCGCTGGGAGCCGAGAAGCTGGCGGGCAAAGGCGATCGGCACGTCCTGCTGTCCGAGATGCACCCCGTCCGCGTCCACGGCTAGGGCGAGATCGGCGCGATCGTTCATGATGAAGAGCGCACCGTAACGCTGGCAGAGCTGTTTGAGTTGGCGACCGTTGGCGATGCGGGTGGTATCGTCGGCGTCTTTGTCGCGGTATTGCAGCAGCGTGAGGCCGCCTTGAAGTGCGGCTTCGGCCACCTGAAAGAGGCGATCGCTCGGTGAGGTCACGAGATAAAGCTGGGCGTTGGCGAGACGCTGGCGACGATGGTAGGCCGAAAACTGGCTATCAAGGGTGTAAACCTCGTAGCGCATGGCTTTGCATTCCTGCGCCATTTTTGGGTCGTACAGTTTGGCGTATTCTTCCAGCACCCGTAAGGCTTCCTCAACACGGCACAAATTGGCCTGAAGTACCGCTTCGATGTCTTCGCGGGTTTCTTCGCCGGGATGACTCAGATCTGTACCGGGATCATTGGGGGTATCACGGGCGGCACGAAGCTCCGGCGCGTGCCACCCGGCAAGTTCCTGGCGAATAATTTTGCAGGTTTCGGTCAGGTCGGCGTCGTTGAGACCAAAGCGACACCATTCTTCAACGATGCGCATTCCCTCGCGGGCACGATCGAGATTGGCATCGAGAATACGGCGCACGGCAGGTGAGGCGGCGGCATGCGTGGGGACGATCGCGGTGCGGTTTGGCGTTGTCGGGGCTGGTTGCGAATTGGGTTGGGGGCTGCGCATGGTTCCGAATGAACTCGTCATGGCGGGTGGCTCAAAAGTCTGGGTAAGCGGCGATCGGGGTGATGGGTTGCGTGCAACGTAGTCCGAAAAAACGACCCCCCAATCTACGCATCGAGAGGTCGCCGATATCAATCACCAGGCTGGCGAAGGGTGGGATTGGGACGCGATCGTGAGGTGAATCGTCACGATCGTGTCCTGCAATCCGGATTGAGGTAGAGGTTAGCGATCGACCGATCCCATAATCACATCGATGCTACCGAGAATCGCCACCAGATCCGCCACCTTCGCACCTTTCAAAATGTGCGGCAGCACTTGCAGATTATTAAAATCTGCTGCGCGAATCTTGAAGCGCCAGGGGAAGATATTGTTATTGCCCTGGATAAACACGCCCAGTTCGCCTTTACCCGATTCGAGGCGAACGTAATGTTCACCTTCGGGAATCTTGAACGTCGGCGCGATTTTCTTACCGGCGAACTGATACTCAAAGTCATTCCACTTGGATTTCGGCCCCTCGGCGATCCGCAGCGCTTCGAGATTTTCGTAGGGGCCACCAGGCAGACCGGCGAGCGCCTGACGCAAAATTTTCACCGATTCGCGCATCTCCGCAACTCGGACGTAATACCGCGCGAGACAGTCGCCTTCCGTCGCCCAGTGAATCTCCCAATCAAGCTCGTCGTAACATTCGTAGCTATCAACTTTACGCAGATCCCACTTGACGCCCGAGGCACGCAAGACCGGGCCGGAAAGACCCCAGTTAATCGCCTCTTCACGGGCGATCGTGCCGATGCCTTCGATCCGACGACGGAAGATCGGGTTATTGGTGATTAGCTTTTCGTATTCATCAATTTTCGGATCGAAATAATCACAAAAATCGATGCATTTATCCACCCAACCGTAGGGCAAATCGGCAGCAACGCCACCGATCCGAAAATAGTTGTTATTGATCAGACGCTGACCCGTCGCCGCTTCCCACAGGTCATAGATCAACTCGCGTTCACGGAAGATGTAGAAAAACGGAGTTTGAGCGCCAATATCCGCCAAAAATGGGCCAAGCCACAGCAGATGGTTGGCGATGCGGTTCAGCTCCAGCATGATGACGCGGATGTAACTCGCACGGCGCGGCACTTCGATGCCTGCGAGCTGTTCCGGCGCGTTAACCGTAATCGCTTCGTTGAACATGCCCGCCGCGTAGTCCCAACGGCTAACGTAGGGAACGAACGCGATATTGGTACGGCTCTCGGCAATTTTCTCCATGCCGCGATGCAGGTAGCCGATGACGGGTTCACAGTCGATGACATCTTCACCATCGAGGGTGACGATGAGGCGCAGGACGCCATGCATCGAGGGGTGGTGCGGCCCCATGTTGAGCACCATCGGCTCGGTTCGTGTTTCGAGTTTGGGCATGTCCGCTGGTGTGGCGTTGTGGTTGTCGGTAGGGTTATCGGTGTGCAGCGTTCTGAAGCGATCGAGCGATCGCCCGATCGAGACCCAGAACGCAACAATCTTTGATTTGTATTATACGTAGTTGCGATTGCACGTAGCGGTGTGACGCCAAGTTCGCGGATTGGTCAGAACGCAGACGTGCAGGATGGCTATAAACGAAACCCCTGATCGCGTCCGGCCTTGAGATCAGCGGCGGCGGCATACACGGCACAGACGTTATACCAGTTGAGAAAAATCCGCGACAGTTCCTGAGCCAGACGAGGATGGCCGCGATCGATTAGCCATTGCATGGGTTTTGCCAGGGTTTTTTCATTCAGCCAGCCCCCCAGCGACAGCACACCCCAGAGAATACGGTGCAGCCAGGTCATCTGAATCATCAGCCGCACGTCAAAGGTCGGATGCTTGCGATAGAACAAAATGCCCATGCGTCCGCG
>RDYZ01000088.1 GCA_004293855.1 Oscillatoriales cyanobacterium
TGAGCTGACTTGACCCTCACCCTAAATCCCTCTCCCAGGCCGGGAGAGGGACTTTGAAAACTTCAAGTTTTACACCGGCTCCCCTTCTCCCCTCTTGGGAGAAGGGGCTGGGGGATGAGGGTAAACGATGATGCAACAGTTCAAGCGAGTTATGTATACACGGTAGCCCAACTTGGGAGAGGGATTTAGGGTGAGGGTGACACAAATGGGATGCTCCCAGCAGTGGAGGTTCTGGGTTAAAACACACTGCGGAGGAGTAAACTGCCAATTCCGGTAATCACATTAAGTAGATTACCGCCAACATTGCCACGACTGCGGCCATTTTGAGAATCACGCGCGGCTTCGGCTTCGGCTTCCATCGTGGTGACAAATAGGGAAGCCATTTCATACCCTTCCTGATTGCCAGTGGTAAAGAAGATCTCTGCGGCTTGATCGGCATCGGTTTTGGCGCGATCGAGATCGCCGAGGCGATTGTAGGCAGCGCCACGAGCAAGGTAAACCTCACCATAATCTGGATCGATCGCCAGGGCCTGGGAGTAGTAGGCGATCGCGCCGGTATAGTTGCCACGATCGGCCAGTTCATTCCCCCACAGCAAAAGCTGATCCAAGGAAATGAGTTCCAGCGGAATGTCTAACGCACCCCGCAGATTGGCGCCGGAAAGGTTAGCGCCGGAAAAATTCGCATCAGTTAAATAGGCTCCGGAAAGATTCGCCCCGGCAAGGTTCGCCCCGGAAAGGTCAGCACCCATCAAGTTTGACCCGGCCAGGGAGGCACCCGTTAAGTTGGCATTGGCAAGATTCGCACCACTGAGATCGCTCTGGCTCAGGTTCGATCGCACCAGTTGCGATCCACTGAGGTCGGCTCCGGCCAAGTTGGCGTAGACCAGTCCTGCATTATTCAGGTTGCACAGACTGCATTGTTTCGAGGAGAGCAATTGTTGTAAATCCGCCAGGTTTTCGCTACGGGCGATCGTGGGGAAACCCAACAGCCCCAGGGTTGAGACGGTTGCGATCGTCAGCCCAGAGGCAAACAGGCTCGGAAACTGGAGTAACGTTGCGAGTCGAAATGCCATAGCAAAACCTCTAATCAATCGGGTAGGTGAGTGGATGAATCGTCTGATTTGATCGGGAATAAATCAGATCTAAGCTGTATTTTTGTGAAACAGCAATGCTGTAATCAATGGGGTTATGATTTCGTATAATGGGTGTCCTCCAAGGGGGGTGGGCTTTCACTCTGGAGGGTCGAAATCCTGGGGGAGTGGCGTGGGCTCTGATCGTGTCGCTCCCAGGGATTGAGAATATCTTCAACCAATACACTTTTCACCCACACAAGGATTAATACGGTTAAGGGTAGCGCGAGAAAGAGGCCGGGAAAACCAAAGAAGCTCGCGAAAAAGACCTGAGCGAGTAGGGTGATCGCTGGAGGAAGTGAGACCTGTTGCGCCATAATATAGGGGGTTAAAATATTACCTTCAAGCTGTTGAATCACCACATAGAGTAATAGGACTGTGAGAGATTTCCAGGGACTTTCAAGTAAGGCGATCGCCATCGGTGGAATCACACTTAAAGCCGGACCAATATTAGGAATAAAGGTTAATAACCCAGCAAATAGTCCATTGGCAAGGGCAAACTGTACCCCTAAAAAGCTCAGGGAAACCCAGCTTGTGACGGCAATCACGAGCATATTAAATAAAATGCCAATCAGCCAGCCCGTCAAAGCCACTTCACAGCGATCGAGAATTTCATTCACCCGCCGTCGATAAAATGCCGGAAAAAGTTGAATGAAACAGCGACGATACCACTGAGGATCTGCCACAAACATCAGGGTTAGGATCAGGACTAATAGTAAATTGAGCAGAACCCCAAGCGTGTCAGAGAAGACATTGATGGTGGTTTCCAGGAGGTTATTCACCACGGGCTGCACCTGCTGAATGATGCTTGCCATATCCAGGGTGAAATCATCAAACAGATCACCAGGAAGGCGAGCCCCGATCGCTCGAACCCACTGATCGAGGCGGTCTAAAATCTTTGGGAAAAGCTGAATAAACTGATTAAATTGTTCAATAAATGGTGGTACAAGGAGCGCGAAAAAAATCACAGCAGTTCCCACAGCGGCCACGACCGACAACACCACCGCTAGCGATCGACGCACTCCAAGACCCTGAATTTTTCGTGCGATGATATTGAGGGCCGTCGCAAAAATAATTGAAGCTAACACCACAAGAATGACCTGTTGCAACTGCCACAGGACGACCAGTGAGATGAGCAAAATCAACGTACTGATCACCGTTCCCAACTTCACGGGCAACTTCTCCTGAGATGTAGTCTTTGCTTAAGGTTTAAGATCTATCGCCTTGGTGATCGTCATTAATTTCACGAGTTTGATGAGGTCGATTTCCAGCCACGCACACTGAGGACGATCGCCACAACAATAGACGGAATCAGAATCGCGATTGTGGCGTTCAGATCGCTACCCACAAGACCTAGCGCCGGGGCGAGGCGACGAATGGCGATCGAAATCAGCAGCGATGGAATGAAAATCTTGACTAAAAACAGGATGGATGCAGCCATAGTGGGGGCAAAAGGACGATTGAGAACGCAGCATGGACAGATAACAAACTAAAGCGATAACGATCGCCTCGCCACAGATTTCACCCTGTGGTGAGCCAGTTTACGATCGCCACTGTAGCCGATCCGTTTTGCTCACCGCGAAACACACTCATCCGAGGAAGCCGGTACACACTCCCACGCCTCTTGTGCCAACCCGATTGACTCAGTGATGGGTTAGGGCGCAGTACCGGCGAACCTTATGCTTTGAACTGGACGATCGCCTGAGCATGATTGATATTGCTCACCCGACCATAGGTACTCGTTGCCACCGATTGCAGCCGATCGAACACCGGACGCCCAAACAATTCAACAAACCGCAACACGGGAAACTGACGCTCTAAGGTCGGCTTGCCCGCTGCCCAATCCAGATAAAGATAGCCATCGTTCACTTCGCCGAGGCGTGACCGTCCCGTGGCAAAACCTTCCTGTTGTCGCACGTTGCCGTCAAAGGGAGCCGAAAATGCTGCATCGATCGCGGCGATCGAACTGGCGACAATTTCATAGCCTTCAAAGGAGCCATGCACGCCCAGG
>RDYZ01000033.1 GCA_004293855.1 Oscillatoriales cyanobacterium
GCGCCCTCCGAACCCCGCGAACCCCGCGAACCCAACGCAAACCCCATACACAGGCGATCGTTCATGAATTCAGGTAGTGCAGAGGTCGGCAACCCTAACGCAAGCCCGATCGAAGGTGGTCAGACAGAAGCGGGTTGCGTTGAGGCAGAGTTCGCCTCGACCCCATCCAACCCTGCGGGAAAATTAGTGGTGTTAACCGGACCCAGTGGTGTCGGTAAAGGTACCCTCGTCCGCAAGCTCATCCAGCGACACCCAAACCTGTACCTGTCAATTTCCGCAACCACCCGATCGCCCCGTGATGGCGAGATCGATGGTCAGGACTACTATTTTCTCGATCGTGTTGAATTTGAGGCCAAAATTGCAGCGGGGGATCTGCTCGAATGGGCAGAATTCGCAGGTAATTATTACGGTACGCCAAAAACGGCGATTCGCGATCGGCTCGATCGCGGCGAGTCCGTCTTACTCGAAATTGAACTAGAAGGAGCGCGGCAGGTGCGGCAGCTCTTTGATCAAGCGATTTCAGTGTTCATCTTACCGCCGTCGATCGAGGAGCTCGAACACCGACTCCGCACACGGGCTCGCGACAGTGATGACGCGATCGTTAAACGTCTCGCCCGTGCGGCGATCGAAATCGCCGCCGCGTCAGAATTTGATATTCAAATTGTGAACGACGACCTTGAAACGGCTCTGGTCCATCTAGAGCATAATCTCTCACTCTCCGGCGCAATTTAGCTTCGCCATTGAAACGCCGCCCGCATCGTCATCTGCGTCCGCTTCCTTCGCCGGAGGATCTGACACGGGGTTGATGAGGTTTGATGCCTCCCCAGGGTTGGCGCTCAGGAGTCGGCAACGTGGGCGAATTTGGGGCGATCGTCCTGCGACCTTGCAAGCCGACGGTAAGCCCCGCCACTTCGCACCACCCTCTTGCCCAGGGTGAAACAGTCTGATATTCTATTTGCCTACCCTGCGGATGTGGCGGAATCGGTAGACGCGCTAGATTTAGGTTCTAGTGTCCTTGTGACGTGAAGGTTCAAGTCCTTTCATCCGCATTGCAACGTTTGACTCGTCAAAGCTAACCCACAGAAAAAACGCCTGAGTGTCTGCACTCGGGCGTTTTTTTAGTGAATTGGGTTAAAGCGATACCCGAGCGAGATTTGAAGCTAGAGGCACTCATCGACTCACACAGGTCGCACATTGAGACCGGACAAAACTTAAGGCGAGTGTCGAGCCCAATCGCCCTTAAGTTTTGAGAGATCCGACCGGGTGTTCCCGTTCAGAAGGCTGTGACACGGCGTACAACTTAGTTGTAAACCTTACCGCCACCCCAGGTAATGCCGCGCAGTTTAGGCTGAATGAGAATGTGACCCGCAACATCGACCAAATCCTCTTCGGTCAAGTTACGCATCTCGGGGAAAATGTCCGCACTCGAAATCGCCGGGTGAAGTTCGGAAATATCGTCTTCACCGTCGTAGGTCGTCGGATTTTTCATGTAATCCACCAGATTCTCGACGTTATCGCGCGGCGGCGTAGCGAACGCGAGATCATCGAGACCGAGTTTAACGTTCGGGTTGGTTTTGGTCAGACCTTGGGGGTGGCACTGAGCGCAAATGTCACCGAAGACCTTTTGACCGCGTGCGGCCTGTTTGAGGGTGAGGGTAATTTGCTCGCCAGCTTCATTAAGCTTGACAGTCCGAGTCTCTGCGTCGAGGTCGATCGCCAGAGCACTGTCCGAAATAAATTGGAATGCAAAAAAAACCGTGGCTGCGACCAGCCAAAAGCATCGCTTTAGCATGATGTTCTCTAAAACTTGTCGAAAAACGTGCTTGATTTCGCTCGGATGAACAACACAGACCGTTCGGTGCAGCTACTCCGGCAAAGCCAAGCTCAGATAGCAGTTTATCAGTACGGTCTATGATGCCAGAATTCGTTACGTTTTTAAGCGAACAGGACGGGTCTGGTCACGTGTTTTTTTTAATCTGGGGAAGGTTGGGCCGCAACCGCTCGTGATTTGGGCCGGATCTAGGGACGATCGCCCACGACCGCGATCGGATTCACGACCGGGTTTAACATCGAGCTTGGGGCTGTGGACTCCTCGTCTCCGTGCTGTGCCTTCTGAGCACCCTGAGTACCATTGACCTCGATCGAATGGTGGCTAGCGGGTGCAACCGTCGGACGTGGGGTATGGAGGCGAATGAGCTGGCTGAGGGTCGTTTTAAGCTCAGTGCGCGGCACGATCATATCGACAAACCCATGTTTCTGAAGATCTTCCGCTGTTTGGAAATCCTCGGGTAATTTTTGGCGCAAGGTTTGCTCGATCACACGGCGACCCGCAAAGCCGATCGAGGCTTTCGGTTCGGAAATAATCATGTCGCCCAGCATGGCAAAGCTAGCGGTCACGCCGCCCATGGTTGGATGGGTCAACACGGGAATGTAGAGCAGTTTGGCAGCCCGGTGGCGTTCTAGGGCTCCGGAAATTTTCGCCATTTGCATCAGGCTTAACATGCCTTCCTGCATCCGTGCGCCACCGGACGCGCAGACGATGACCACCGCCCGCTTGTGGGCCGTTCCTTGCTCGATCGCTCGGGTCAGCTTTTCACCCACGACCGATCCCATACTGCCGCCCATAAAACTGAAATCCATCACGCCCAGCGAAACGGGCTGACCATTGATTTCGCCGAGTCCCGCTTGCACGCCGTCGTGTAGCTTCGTTTTCTCTTGGTACTCACGCAGACGATCGCGGTAGGCTTTGCGATCGCGAAACTTCAGCGGGTCGGCAGGGCGCAGATCCGCTGCGATCGGTTCCCATGTCCCCTCATCAATTAACTGGGCGATGCGATCGTGGCTGAAAATACGGTTGTGATGATGACACTCCGGACAAACCATCTGATTCGCACGCAAATCTTTGGTATAGCTCAGCACCCCACAGGAGTCACATTTTGTCCAGAGCCCATCGGCAATTTCACGCTCCTGTACGCCTTCGACACTTGCGCTCGATTTACGACGGTCGGCGAACCAATCAAATAGTGACATTACGGATTTACTTTTTGAGACGGTCGCGAACGCCCGCAGGCGACGTACGGTCAAACCAACACCAGCCGCAACGTTCGGGACGATCAAGACGAATTTGCATCCTCAATCCTATCAAGCCTCTGTCCGGTCTCGATCGCAAACCTGATTGTAAACGCTGATAAAACAGTATCCTGGGACACTTTTTTCTAGGGATTTATGGGAAAATTAAGCTATCGCAACGCCATCATCCCAACCGCTATTGGCCTTACACCGTAAGGTGTAGCGGTCATGGTCGTTTCATAGAAATAAGCCAATTGTGCCGTCACTGCATCGAAGCCAGTCTTCCGGGTTTCAGCATCGACGGTATCCGCAAGTGTGGTACAACCAATGTCTTGGTTGTTCGTACTCCTTCACGTTCAGTCCTCACTCATTATTTCCCAGCTACAACCGCCCCCTTTCCCATGAAACATACGCTCTCAGTCTTAGTCGAAGATGAAGCCGGAGTCTTGACGCGCATCGCGGCTCTATTCGCACGTCGTGGCTTCAATATTGAGAGTCTAGCGGTCGGAGCAGCCGAGCAAGATGGCATCTCGCGCGTCACGATGGTGGTCAATGGCGATCGAAATGTCCTAGAGCAACTGACCAAGCAGCTTTACAAGCTGATCAATGTCATTAAGGTGCAGGACATCACCGAAGTGCCCTGTGTGGAACGGGAGCTGATGTTGATCAAGGTTGCCGCCAACAGTGAAACGCGATCGGAGATTGTGCAGATTGCTCAGATTTTCCGAGCGCGGGTCGTTGATGTCGCGGATGATTCGGTCATTCTTGAAGTGGTCGGCGATCCCGGCAAAATGGTTGCTCTCATGCAAATGCTGCAAAAATTTGGTTTACGTGAAGTGGCCCGCACTGGCAAGATCGCTTTAACCCGTGAATCGGGCGTGAATACTGAATTCCTGAAAACCTCAAGCAAGTCGGCGGTTCGGGTTTAAGTTCGATCGTTCCCGTCCGCGACTCAAACGAACCGTTAACGTTTCCACAACCCTGTGCCACATCCTGGTCAGGGTTGTTTTTTGTGCAGAGCCTAGGGACGGTGGAATAAATCTGGAAGCAGACCAGGATCTGGCTCCAGACTTCTGCCGGATGATCCTAAAGATCAACAGGAGAACCTAGCCGATCGCGGG
This sequence comes from Oscillatoriales cyanobacterium, assembly GCA_004293855.1. GTDB lineage: Bacteria > Cyanobacteriota > Cyanobacteriia > Cyanobacteriales > Geitlerinemataceae > RDYZ01. Next base: position 4,191 of record RDYZ01000033.1, read on the forward strand.
GTCATCGCCAAACCCTTTTAAGGACAGTTGTTCAAAGTTACGCTCGATCGATGCTGCGACGATCGGCAGTGTGGCCTGATCCCAGAAATCTACGGCCTGCTCCGACCAACCGGGGAAGCGTTGATCGGTCGCTAACCAATGTTTAAACACCGACGCCCGATCGTCCGTCGGTGTCTCGATGCCATATACCCGTACCCGCTTGCGTTTCACCGTTTCATTGCGGAGGCACACCAGCCCAAAACCCACCTGATCGAGCAGGCGACGCAACACCATAATCGGTGTCGAGTTTTTCGCCAGTCCGATGCGGATTGCGGCTTTGATTTGCGATCGTGATCCGAGGGCGGTCGCGGCCATCTGCTGGAGATCGGCGTCACTGTTGCGTAACTCACGATCGGTTTGTGCGAGCAACACCGGTAAGCCAAGCAGTTCCAAAATGCCGATCGTGGCGCCGAGCTGCGATCGATTGAAGTCGGGCGTAAAAACCTGACCGCCGCCTTGGTTCAAGATTTGCCGTGCCACGCGCTGATCGCGATCGGTGAGATAGTCGCGTCCCTCAGTGAGGAAATAATGCAACCGCAATTTTTCATACCAGTTGTCATCGTCTTTGCGAACAAGGTTGATCGTGACCGGCACACCATAGCGGCGTTTTAGCTCGTATTTACGCAATCGTAGGCGATCGGCTTTGGATTTAACGAGGGTTTGACGCAGGGCGCGATATTGCCGGTGATTGAGGTCGCGGGCGCGGGCGATCGCTTGGCATTCCTCCAGGTAGTTTTGTTCGCGCACACTGGCGATCGTTGCAACAAACTCGGGAAGCGTTGGCTGTTTCGGGCTAGAGGCCGTCGATTTTCGGGTTGAGGCACGGGCAACGGTGGTGATGGTATGACCCTCGGCGGCCAGAGCGGTGACGATCGCCTCGCGATAGCAGCTCATGGCGGCATTCACCCGCACGGCAAACTTGGCCCAACACTGCAATGACTCCGCTTGAAAGCCCGCATCGAAATCATCAAACCCACTAAAATCCGACTGTTGCAGCAGGCGAATATTGACCTGAGTGAGTCCCTGGGTTGATCCCATCAGCACCGGAATCGAGGTGGAACCATTGCCGATTTTATTGAACCCGTAGGGCGCTGCCCACAGATGCCGTGGCACGGGTTCGCGCAGTCGGCTCAGGGATTGGCGGACGCTGTTTTCCGATTGGATACCCTGGGCGATCGCCCAAACCGAGGTGAAGTGACCGCGTAGATCGAGGCTGATGCCCGTTTCGAGCGAGGGACTGACGAGGACGATGTCGTAGGCCGTAAGATGCTGATCGAGATCCGCCATGCAGTGATAGGCGGGATGGCTGGCATCGGTGACGGTTTCCGAGTCAATGCGGAGAATTTTACAGTCGGGAAATTTGGCCTCAAAGTAGGCGGCGATCGCCGTGGTACTCCATTTGCTCTTCAGCTTTTGGGCGGACAGGCACACCAATGGACGCCCGCCCTCAGCAATATGGGCTTCGAGTTCCCGTAGCAATCGCTTCGGTGTGCTTTCGGTGTAGTGGGACACCTGCCACGCACGATCGGCGTCGGGTCGCCACTCGTTGCGGATCACGTGCAGCGTCGCGGGCGTGGGAGGCACACCCGCAAGGGCTAAAAGATAATCCAGTGAGGTATCGCTAAGATCGGCATCCGCTGCATAGACACAGCCCCGATCGCCCAGTGTCGCCTGCATCAGTCGCGTCAGAGTTCCTAGAACGTCCACACGCTGATTGCGGCAGGTGTCGGAGTTGAGCGCGTGCCACAGGACTTGCTCCACCTCATCAAAAATCACGATCGCATTCTGCCAATCCGCCACCCGAAATTTTGCCTGGGACGCACTGTGCAGGGAATCCACACAGAGACCGTAACCGCTGCCCACCTGGCGTAGATCGTCCACCTGCGTCACGTAGGGTAAACCGAAGCGCTGACATAAGGCGGTCACAAGTTGGACACGGTGGCCGATGACCAGGACACGCCGCCCCTGGGCGATCGCCTGCTGCACCCACTGGCGGATCACTTCCGTTTTTCCGGTTCCCTTTGGCGATCGCAGGGCGACGAGGCGAGCTTCTGCCGGGATCGCGAGGTCGCTGGGCAGAAAGCGGCTGTGGAGGTTGATCGCGATCGGGTAGGTGAGCTGCGCCATCAGGCGAGCCTTCCAGGTATCAAGGCTTAAGGCATCCTCAACGGCTCGATCGAATGCTTCGCGACCCTGATGGGCAATCAGATCGTCAACCCCTTTCCCCAACTCAGGCGACCAGGTCACCACCTGCACCTGAGCGCCTGTTTGGCTGATCAGATAACCCAACCGACGAATGGCCGCATTGACGGCCTTGATTGTTTTGGGCTTGGTGTCGCGATCGAACGCCACATAGACCGGGCGATCGGCGTGCATCAGGGCTTCGATCGGCGGGATCAGTCGGGATTTCCCGATACGATGTCCCCGGTTATCTCGCGGGGTGCGATAGCCGTTGTTAATCCCTGGCAGACCGATCGCCGCATAGCCCGCACTCAGCAAGGCTCCGGCTTTTTTCGCCCCCTCGGTAATGCAAATGGGAACCTGGGGCGTCGCCACGAGCCAGGACCAAAAGCCAAAATCGTGGCGCGTTGTATCAATCCACTGTTCATCAAACGTCAGTCCCGATCGCTCGGCAATCTGTCGCCACAGGGTCACCGGCACACGGAGGGCAAAAACGCCGGTTTCGACCTTGGGCGGATGCTCGTATTTGATCGGCTTGTCGCGATCGGGCGCAATCCGTGGCTGCTCTGGCTTAAAGCAGCCCCAGAGATCATCCGTCCCCGTTAACACATTCGTTCCCGAACACCACCAGCCCCCCGCTTCCACATGGGCATAGCGTTTCAGCATTCCCCCCGAGAGGCGACCATCATTGCGGCGCGACAATTTATCGGAGTAACACAGGTAGTCGTACGCTTCTGTGCCGTCAAGTGCGACCACATTCAGCCGCACCAATTCAGCATCCACCCCACTCTGCATCCACTCGTCTAAATAATTCACGCAACACCTCGCCGAACCTGAAGGATCGTGACAGTACCATACGCTATCGACAGTATGTCAAGAGCAGTTTGTGATTATTCTTACGCTAGATGTGGTGTATGCTTGCAAAAATATTTAGATCTTCAAACAATCGCAAAAATCATGTTGAGGGTCGATCTTGGCCCCGATCGGGGAGTCTGTTTACGTCCGTTTACGCTTGGATTTGGGCCGGGGATCGGCACTGGAATCGGGTTTGGAGGGAGATCGGGAGGGGTGTTTGCGATTACGTTGCAATCGTCGTTCTAGCTCAGCGTCGAGCGCCGCACGATCGAGCTTGAGTGTGTCGCTACCGTGGACGAGATCATTCAACACCTGACGTTCGGTGTGTCGGTCTTCGATCGCATCCCGTGCCGCTTCAAATTGCGATCGGGCCGATTCCACATCAAACCCGCGATTGGCGTCGGCAATGCTTTGCAAGGTGGCATCCAGTGACGCCATTTCCTGCAAATTTTGCATCTCGATCTTGTAGGTTTCCAAACGCATCCGTTCGCTTTCTAGGAGATCTTGGGTCGATCGGACTAAATCCTCGGCCTGCTGTACCCGAACTTCAAGCTGCGGTAGGTATTGCTCAATTTGCATCGCCCGAGAGATGGCGAGACGAGCAGAGGACAGGTCTTGGTGCTGCTGGGCTTCTGCGGCTTGCTGTTCGAGGGATTTAATTTGCTGGACTTTGGAATCGTAGCTTTGTCGAGCTTGGGTGTAGGCGGCGATTTGTTGGGAGGACAGTTTTGTCAGGTGTGCGACCGACGCTTGCATCGCTTGGAGCGACGTTTTGGCCGTTTTAACGTGGCTGGCGGTGGAGACTTCGTTCGGTGACTGGGGAGTAATTCCGAACAGCCAGTTCCAGCCTGCGACGGTTAGCCGACCGGCTCGATCGCCCATTAACCAGTACACGGCTTGTTTGATTCGGCTCATTGGGATCACGATCGCGGACGGCACGATCGACGCAAAGAAAACACAAGATGATTCGATTCAGCCCTACATTCTTGAGTCTAAAGCAAACCGGACGGACCGCAGAGGACTAAGACCTCGGGTTTGGGCTAGATCAGGCTAGATCAGGAAGCGCGGCGGGGTTAGCCAAAATAACTCACAGGTACCGCAGGCCAGACCCTTGGCTGGAACCTCAAGCCCGATGATCCCTGCTTTTTTCACAATCAGCTTTTCCAACGGTTGACCCCAGAGCAACCATTCCGCCCACAGCCCTAAATCCGGTTGATGCCCAACGATCGCGATCGTCGGGCTCGCCTCTCCCCGTGTGAACTCCGACCACCACGCGGCCAGCGCCTCCACCTCGCCCCCTGGTGCTAAGGCGCTCAATTCCTCAATCACACCACACAATCCGGCCACTCGCAACAGTTCGGCGGTTTGCTGTGCGCGTACCAACGGGCTGGTCAGAATGCGATCGAAACACAGCCCAAGGGCGGCTAAACGCTGGGCAATCTGGCTGGTTTTGGCAATGCCGTGATCGGTCAGGGGGCGATCAAAGTCATGCTCAAAGTGTTCGCGATCGGCAGCGATGCCGTGACGAATGAAATAGAGCTGAGACATAGTAGGCGAGGCTCCTGAACGATCGTGTGGGATATAAACTCGCGAGATCTGGCGCGGTTTACGCGGGCAGGGTGGTGGGATCAAGCCAGCAAGCAATTTCACGCTTGAGACTGTCCAAATCCTGATAGACGTTTTGGCGCATCCATTGCCCAACCGCATCGATCGGCGAAAAATCCTCACCCACCTGCCAACGCAGATCCTGACCGATCGGTGTGGTGTGGTTACCGTTCATGGGACGAAAGGAGACCAGATCCCCGAATTTATCCGTGAGGAGTTCGCGCAAAGCTAGGGTTTGATCGAGATTATCGTCGCGAAATTTGACCAGTAAGTTACGGCGAATGGGGTAGTCGGCGGCAACGATCTCCAGGGTTTCCTCCGGGCTGGGGACAAATTCGATGTTGTTGGGATTCATCGCATTTAAGTCGATCTGCTGCAAGCCTTGTTTGATGTTCTGCTTCACCCCGTCTGGGATGCGATCGCGTAGATTGCGATCGGCCATCACCTGCCGCGCCGCCTGTCGCATTTTCTCCAAGGGATCGGACAGGCTTTCCGTCACCTGTTCCAGCAGGGGAATCGATCGCTTGGCCGGAAAGTTGTTATAGGCCAAAAAAATATTGCCCGCCCGTTCCACCTCAAACAAACTTGCGATGAGCAAATGCAGCTTACAGCCCATGCTGTGACCGAGACCGTAAACTGGCAAATAGCGCGGACTGAGTTGGTGCGTGTGGTGGAGTCGCGCGATCGCCTGCTCAAAACTGTTCAGCGCCGCCTTTGCAATTTCGCCATGGTCAAAACTACTCAGAAACGGAGTCGCCACGATCACATAGCCCCGATCGGCGAGATATTCCAACAACAGGCGATAGGTCACCTGGGGAGCAGCAGCGACAAAGGCTCCCCCCAAAAAATGTACAATTCCCTTCGGATTCGGCGGAATCAGAACGGTGCTACCCGCGATCGTTTGCCAGGAGTCATTAGCCATGGAAGACGTGTAAAAGGAAGATGTGCACCAGACAAAGCCCAGCCCTGAAAGTATAACAACGCTGATGAATGCTGATTTTAGTCTCCGGAATGGGGACAGACGGCGCTGGAATTGCCAGTAGGCGCAACGGCCAAGCCTGCCCCCCACAACGACTGAGATCGCATGGAGATCCGGGGTGCAAGTCTGACTCTCGCCTGAATCAACTAGTATTAACTCAGATCGATTTAGCAAGATCGTGGTTCGTCAGCGGGGAAAAGTTTGTGTCGGTTAATCCATACGATCGCGGCCAAGCCAGTGTCACCATGCGTGCGTTCGAGTTCGTCCAGGCGGTCGGCAAAGTCACCGCTAGTACCATTCTCGGCGTCACCCTGTTGGGGAGTTCTGTGGTTGCCGGGGGTCTGGTGGGATTGGCCATTAGCTTTCGGAATCTGCCAGACGTGCGGGTGTTACGCGACTACGTACCCACCGAAACCAGCCACATCTACGACATCAACGGCGATCTGCTCTTCAGTATTCACGACGAAGCCAACCGCGAAGTTGTCCCCCTCGAGCGCATTTCCGACAACCTCAAACTGGCCGTACTCGGGATTGAAGACAGCCATTTCTACGTTCACCAAGGCATTAACCCCGGTGCAATTTTTCGGGCAGTGCTAGCGAATATGACCGCCGGTCAGACCGTGGAAGGGGCTTCAACCCTGACGATGCAGTTGGTTAAAAATCTCTTCCTGACCCCAAAACGGGAATTAAGCCGCAAGGTCGCCGAGGCGGTGTTGGCGATTCGCCTTGAGCAAACGCTGTCGAAAGACGAGCTACTCGAACTGTACTTAAATCAAGTGTATTGGGGTCACAATCTTTACGGTGCAGAAACGGCGGCCCGGAGTTATTTCAATAAACCGGCTAAAGATTTAAACCTCGCGGAAGCGTCCTTAATGGCTGGACTGATCCAAGCCCCGGAGGATCTCAGCCCCTTTGCCAACTACAAGCTGGCGAAGGAGAGACAGGGACAGGTGCTCGATCGCCTAGTGCGATTGCGCTGGATTGATGCCAGTGAAGCCGAGGCCGCCCGCAAGCAACCCTTGCTCATTGGCCGTATCACCTCATTTCAAGGGAGTCAGTCTCCGTTTATTACCGAAGCGGTTGTCGCCGAACTCAATCGACGCTTTGGCAAAGAAGCGGTGCTAAAGGGAGGAATGCGGGTTCAAACCACGGTGGATCTGAAGCTGCAACGCCTAGCCGAAGCCACAGTCCGCACGTGGCATCAGCGCTTATACGAACAGGGAATTTACGCCAGTTTTGAGCAAGGTCAGATGGCCTTAGTTGCGGTTGACCCGCGTACTGATTTTGTGAAGGCGATGGTGGGTGGTTATGACCACGAGAAAAGCCAATACAACCGGGCAATCCAAGCCCGACGTCAACCGGGATCGGCCTTTAAGCCGTTTGTCTACTACACCGCGTTTGCCACCGGAGCCTATAGCCCCGAGTCCCCGATCGACGATAGCCCAGTTTCCTATCCCGATGGTGACGGGTATTACGTCCCCAGAAACTACGGCGGAGACTTTTCGGGTACGGTCAGTATTCGGAAGGCGATCGAAGTTTCGCTGAACGTTCCCGCGATTAAGATCGGGCAAGAGATTGGGTTGAATAATGTCATCGAAACGGTGCGAACCTTAGGCATGACGAGCCCGATCGATCCGGTGATTTCATTGCCCCTGGGATCTGTGGATGTGACCCCCCTCGAAATGGCTGGAGCCTATGCCACCTTTGCGAGTAATGGTTGGCGATCGGACACAACCCTGATCGCCCAAGTCACCGATAGCGTCGGGGAAGTGTTGCTGGACAATACGCCACGCCCCCGCCTGGTGCTTGACCCCTGGGCTACGGCTTCGCTCACCAGTGCCTTACAGGGAGTGATCCGTCAGGGAACCGCGACGAATGCTCAACTCACCCGACCCGCAGCGGGCAAAACGGGAACCACCTCCTCCGAGCGTGATATTTGGTTTGTGGGCTATGTGCCGCAGCTTTCGGTGGCGGTCTGGGTGGGGAATGATGATAACCAGCCATTGCGTGGGAATGCCACCGGTGGTGGATTTGTCGCGCCGGTCTGGAAAGACTTCATGCAGAAGGCGTTAGCCAATGAGCCGATTATTCCGTTTAAGTCGCCCTCGGAGTTCGATCGCCCCTAGGTTGCCTGGGCTGGTCGAGTTTGGGAACTCTGGGGTGATGATGCCCCAATAAATTGCGAGCGGTTTTGTCAGAAAACACGCGAGACAGCGTGAACGGCAAACAAGACGAGGGAAGATATGAAAATTACGGTTGACGATCGAGGTTCACGGAGTATCCTCATCATCCAATTGCATAGCCGTCATGACCGCCCGATCGCGAGCCGTCGCGTAAACCTGCTTTAAAAACGATTCAAGCGCCGCGATATCCGTCGGGCGGATGCTGTGACGGCCACCGGCTAGGGGCATCGAACCGAGGATATCCAGGACGGCATTTTCCGAGCTAGGGACGATCGCAATTAAGGACGGATCGAGGGGCTGGTCGTAGCGCCAAAACGAGCTGAGATCCAAGGTTGCGGGCGGTCTCGCTTCCGGTGCGCCCGGTTCGATCGTCGTTTCATCACTGGCGATCGCCGTACCCCGTCGCGATCGCAACTCTGCGATCGCCTCATGCTTGCTGCGACCCCGAAGCTGAAACAGCAGAAACGGATCATCCGCAAAGCGATCGCCGAGCAAATGATAAACCGCGATCACATGCTTACAGGGATTCGCCTTATCAGGACAGCTACAGCGTGACGCAATTTCCGGCAAGCTAAAGGGAAACAGACGCAACCCATTCGCCGCGAAAATATCCTCGATATTGGTCGGCATTTCACCCGCTAGCAGTTTGGCGGAGAAAATCGCTCGCTCACTGAGCGTATCGAAGACAAAATTCCAGTCATCATCGCTAAAGGTGTCGAGCCATAGGGAAATTTTGTAAGGTTGCGTTTCGCTGCCTTGAACGCGGGCGATCACTTTACGCGATCGAAATTCAATGCTGAGCACATTACCCTGGCGTGCGTAATTACGACCCCGTTCCAGACGCTTTTTAAAACGATATTTATCAAGCAGGTCAAGCCATTGCTGTACCCACCATTCACGATTGGTCTTGAGTGTGTCGCTTAAGTTGGCCATGAGATAAACTGCGAGATCTTCGGCGAGGTCGGAACAGGTCGATCGAGAACAGAGAGGCGGAGATCACTGGATTACCTAACCGTAATGGCTCACAAACAGGCAGCATCGATCGTGAATGGGTGATCGATCGCCTCGCATTCCAGCTTTAGATATCGTCATACTCAAAATCACGATCGGACTTAGTCAGTGAGGTTTTGGGCAACGTTTGACCGTCTAGGGGCAAGCGCTCGGACTGAAGACGAGGCGTGGGTTCACAGCGAATTTGTAACCGAGGCCCCGCCGAACCAAGGCGAATCGTAATTTCCCCTTGAATCGTCACCTGCTCCACAAGTTTACCGTCCACATACGTACCATTCGCCCCAAAATTAATCAGCTCCCAGTGGGTTTCATGATTCCATAATTCGAGGTGGCGGCGTGAGACGATCGAACTGTGCAGCACAACATCGCTATTGCTGGCACGACCGACGCGCAGGACATCGCAGATCTCAAACGTCCAGGTTTTGATTGGTTTAGCTTGGTTAGGGTGGAGCAGAGAAAAAACAATCACGAGAGCTCTAGTAGGGATTGACGCGATCTTGATGCACGATGCACTCTCGGCACGGTGCAACACCCTGCGACATGACACAGTGCTCGAATATGGGCTCACAATTCTATGTAGCACTGAGACACCGCCACGACTACTAGTTTACGCGCAAACT